>NZ_BAAAPF010000460.1:0-3967 GCF_039531005.1 Streptomyces synnematoformans | reverse complement strand
CGACCACCACGACGGCGGTCTCGGCCGCGCCGGCCGCGGCGGCGGCCCGCGCGGGGTCCGCCCCGGCGTGGGTGACCCGCGCGCCGGGGACGGCGGCGCGTACGGCGTCCAGGACGCTGACCGAGGGGAAGCGCCGGCAGCCGGGGCCGGCCCAGGTGCCGTGCAGGTCGGCGGAGTCCGCGAACGGCCCGACGACGGCGACGGAGCCGAGGCCGCGGTCCAGCGGCAGGACGCCGTCGTTCTTCATCAGCACCATGGAGCGGGCGGCCGCCTCCCGCGCCGCGGCGCGCGCCTCGGGCACCGGCGCGTCGACGGCGGCGCTCTCGTCCGTGTACGGGTCGTCGAAGAGGCCCAGCGTGAACTTCAGGCGCAGCACGCGCGCGACCGCGTCGTCGATCCGGTCCTCGCTGATGCGCCCGGCCGCGAGCAGGTCCGCGCCGTGGGCGGCGATGCGGGTGCTGACCATCTCCATGTCGATGCCCGCGGTCAGGGCCAGCCGCCCGGCGTCGGCCCCGTCCGCGGCGTAGCCGTGCGCGGTCAGCTCCTCGACGCCGGTGTAGTCGCTGACGACGAGCCCGTCGAAGCCCCACTCCTCCTTGAGGATGCCGGTCAGGGTGTGCGGGTTGCCGTGCGCGGGGACGCCGCTGACGGTGTTGAACGCCGCCATGACGGTGGCCACCCCGGCGTCCACGGCCGCCTTGAACGGCGGCAGGTAGTGGTTGCGCAGCCGCTGTTCCGAGACGTCCACCGTGTTGTAGTCGCGCCCGCCTTCGGCGCCGCCGTACGCCACGAAGTGCTTGGCGCAGGCCGCGAGGCTGTCGTCGGCGGTGAGGTCGCCGGGGTCGTCGCCCTGGTAGCCGCGGACCTTGGCGACCGCGAGCACGGCGTTGAGGTACGGGTCCTCGCCGCCGCTCTCGGCGATCCGGCCCCAGCGGGGCTCGTGGGTGACGTCCATCATCGGCGAGAAGGTCCAGCGCACCCCGTTGGAGCGGGCCTCCTTCGCCGACACCCGGGCGTCGCGCTCGACGACCGCCGGATCGAACGCGGCGGCCTGGGCGAGCGGGATGGGGAAGGTGGTCCAGAAGCCGTGGACGACGTCCTGGGCGAACAGCAGCGGGATGCCCAGCCGGGACTCCGTCACGGCCATGCGCTGCAGGGAGTTGGTGTGCCGGGCCCCGTGCAGGTTGAGCACCGAGCCCAGCAGGCCGGCCCGGGCCGCGCGCTCGACCTCCTCCGTCTGGCCGGCGCCGGGGCCGGTCGCCCCGGTCCAGGTCAGCTGCTGGAGCTGGCCCAGCTTCTCCGCGACGGTCATCCTGCCGAGCAGTTCCTTGACCTTGTCTTCGTGCGGTCCGAGCATGTGAATACGTGGTCCTCTTGCCTTGGTCGCGCCGCCCGCGGCGGGGTCGCCGCCGGTGCGTGCGCGTGCATACGGATGTCGCGCGTCCCCCCGCGGGCCCGCGCACCCGGTCGGTGCGCGGGCCCGCGGGGCCGGTCAGCCCCGGTGCACGGTGAACTCCCGCCGCCGCACCCGCAGCACCGTCCGGCCGCCTGCCGCGGAGACCTTCGCCCCCGCGCAGCGGGCCGGTCCGTCGACGGCCACGACCGCCTCGTCGCCGAGCGCCCGGAAGGCCACCCGCCCGGCCGCGATCTCGCTGATCTCCGCGGTGGCGTACGCGATCCGCAGCCCGCCCGCGCGGAGCCCCAGCGGCAGCATCGCCGCCGAGCGCCCCGGCAGGTGCAGCCGCTCCCCGCCGAAGAGCGGCCGGCCGCGCTCCGCGACGGTGACGTCCTGCCCGTAGCCGGAGGAGATGTTGAAGGCGTGCAGCAGCCGGCCCCCGTCGTCGTCCGCCGTGGTGAGCAGGAAGACGCCGGGCAGCCGCGCGTCGTGGGTCAGGCGGGGCGCCGCGCCCAGCCGGCGCAGCGCCGCGGTCCAGAAGCCGAGGTCGCACCGGTACGCGCTGGTGACGACGACGGCCCGGCCGGCGCCGACGGGGACGTCGAATCCGCAGCCCTCGCCGGTGGACAGCTCACGCAGCACTACTTCCACGCGGCTGCCGCGGCTGCCCCGGGCCGCCGTGCACAGCTGCGCCCTGGGCACCCGGATCTCGGCGCGCGGGGCGGCCCAGCCGTGCGCGGTCACGGAGAGGAAGAACCGGTTCGCGTCGGTGAGGGTTTTGCCCGGCGTGAGCCCGAGTGCGTCACGCAGCTCGGTCGACGGGCGGCCGGACATGTCCCTGCCCGGCAGCGGGCCGGAGAGCAGCAGCTTGCCGCCCGCCCGCAGATACCGCACCAGGCGCCGCTGGACGGGGGTGTCGAGGTGTTCGCCGGTGGCCAGCCCGAGGACGGGCGTGCCGGCCGGGTCGAGGTCGCCGGCCTGCAGGTCGACGCTGCGGTAGCGGTAGCCGCCCAGCAGCATGCCGCGGGACAGCGCGCCGCGGGGGCCGAAGCCCCGTACCGGCTCGACGTCGTCCAGCACGGCCCGTACGGCGTCGGTGTCGGGGCGGTACTCGGTCAGGTAGTGGTCCGGTACGAAGCCGAGCGCGAGGTCGTCGTACTCCGGCCGCATCGGCGCGAGCACGGGGGCGTGGGCGCGTGCCGCCCGGACGGTGCGGACCAGGGACGGGTAGCCGGGTCCGGGGCGGCCCTCGGGGTCGACCGGGGCGGCGAAGCCGTGGCGTTCGCCGGTGGAGCCGATGCGGTCGTTCCCGTCGTGCAGCGGCTCGTCGAGCCGGGGGTTGAACCCGCCGGCGAACAGGTAGTAGTTGATCATCTTGGCGCCCTGGGCCAGGCAGAGCCGCGTCTTCAGGCCGGTGGCCTCGGCGCCCGACTGGTTGTCGAGGTTGTTGCCGTAGTCCGCGTGGCCGGCGTCGAACTCCAGGGCCGTGACGGGCTGGTCGCGGTCGTTGGTGGCGTCCATGAAGGAGTTGACCAGGTACAGGTCGGTGACGTTCTTGAACGTCAGGTCGCCGAGGTAGAAGTCGGCGCCGGAGATCAGCCCGGGCCTGCCGGAGTACGTCTCCTTCAGCTGGCTGATGCCGATGGGGAAGTTCGTGCCCCGGCCGCCGCCGGTGCCGTGGATGTTGATGAGGAACGGGATGCCGCGCACCCCGTTGTCCTCCGCGGCCGCCCGCAGCGCGTCGACGTAGCGGGCGAAGCGGCCGCGCATGAAGGCGCCCAGGTCGTGCATGAGGGCGGCGGAGTAGCCGTCGGCCGGTTCGCGGACGCCCCGGTCGAACTCGTCGTCGGGTTTCCCGGCAAAGGGGTAGCGGCCGGCAAGGCCGTCCCCGTACGTCCGCTCCAGCCAGCCCCGGAAGTCCCGGAGGACGTGGCCGGTGAGCGCCGGGGTGTTGCTGACCCAGTCGAGCATCCCGATCTCGTTGTCGAGCTGGCAGGCGACGACGCCCGGCCGGCCGCCGCGGCGCAGCCGCCGGGCGATGACCGGCATGACGGCGTCGTACCAGCGGCGGGCTTCCGTCAGGAAGGCGGGCGCGAGGTAGTCCACGGCGGGGGTGGGGCCGTCGGCGCCGTGCCATCCCCGGGGGTTGATCTCCGGGTGCTCGCTGCGCACCCGCTCCGGCACGCCCTCGCCCTTGAGTTCGGCCATGGTGAAGGGGCCGGGCCGGACGACGGCGTCGAAGCCGTTGTCGAAGCACAGGTCGAGGAAGGCCCCCAGGTCCCGCTCGGGCCGGGTGCGCCCGGTGACGTCGATGCGGCCGTCCGGTGTCTCGTGCCACATCCAGGGGACGTACGTGGCGACGGCGTTGAGCCCGGCGGCCCTGGCCCTGTCGAGCCGGGACTGCCAGTCGCGGCGCCGGAGCCGGAAGTAGTGGATCTCCCCGCCCAGGACGAGGGCGGGCCCGCCGTCGATGTGGATCTGCTTGTCGCGGTACGTGACGGTGCCGGCCGGCCGGTCCGTACCGGCCGCCGGCGCGGCGGCGGGAGCGGGCCCGGCGCCGGCGGCCGGTGC
>NZ_BAAAPF010000459.1:0-3990 GCF_039531005.1 Streptomyces synnematoformans | reverse complement strand
GGGCGCGGCGGCTACGCCCGCCAGGTGGACGGGCTGCGCCGCCGGCTGGTCAGCGCCCCCGTGCAGCGTCCGACGTCCGCCCGGCTGCTGGTCGAGCTGATACCGGACCCGGACGGCGACCCGGACTGCTGGACGGTCTCCTTCTACTTCCAGTGCCGCCCCCGCCCCGCCGCCTGGCAGCGGCTGCCGATGCCGCTCGCCGAGCGGGTCATCCACCTGACCCTGCTGTCCGACCGGGTGGAGGTGGCCCGCGGCATGCTCCGGGAAGTCCACGGGGTGCCCGACGGCCGCATCGAGGTCGAGTACATCCTGCCGCTGGACCTCATCGACCACCCCGACAAGCTGATAGCCCATGGCGGGCTGCCCCAGGCGGCCACGTCCTTCCCGCTGGTCGTCCACAGCCTGGACCGGCTGCACAACAGCACCTGGCGCGCGGTGTGGCAGGAGCACTGGCGGCGCACCCGGCGGACGCCGGGCCGGCTGACGTTCCAGGTCGCCGCGCTGGACGGGCCTCAGGCGGCCGCGGCGGAACCGGTGTCCGGCGTGCTGCTCACCCAGAAGCCCGGCTCCGACACCGGCCGCAACGAGGTGAGCACGGCCCTCCGGCACGGCGTGCCGCTGGTGATGTGGCGGCACCACCCGCGTGCGCAGCCGGACTTCACCGCGCTGTCCCGGCGCATCATGGCCGAAGGCCGTCTCGACGTGCGGCAGTTCGGCCGGGACGATGGCGACGGTCCGGCGGCCGGCGAGTCGGTCTGGAACAGCCAGTTCGTCGTCATCTTCGACACCCCGGAGAACCTGCCCGGCCTCGTGTACGGCGAGGTGTCACCGTGAGGCCGCGTGCGGCCGGGCCGCGCGGGCACGACTCCGCCCGGCCGGGGAACGGCATCGCCTCCGCCAGGGGCGGGCATCCGATCCGAGGGGAACCCCATGCCCAGCGCCAGTGAACCGCCGCAGCGCCCCCGCCCGGACTCCGACCAGGGCCCGGACCCGGCGAGGCGTGCGGCACCGCCGCGCCAGCCCCCGGGCGGCGCACCGGCGGTGTGGGAGAACGTCCCGCCGCGCAACCCCAACTTCACCGGCCGCGAGCGGCTGCTCGACGCGCTGGCCGAACGGCTGGCCGACAAGCGGACCCCCACCGCGGTCCTCCCCGAGGCGATGTACGGGCTCGGCGGCATCGGCAAGTCCCAGCTCGCCATCGAGTACGTGTACCGGCACCAGGCCGACTACGACGTCGTGTGCTGGGTGCCCAGCGAGCACACCCCCGGCATCGTCAACACCCTCTCGCACCTGGCCGGCCGGCTCGGCGTCGACGACGGCGGCGACGCCGGCGCCGGCGTGGCGCAGGCGCTGGACTCGCTGCGCCGCGGCGTGCCCTACTCCCGCTGGCTGCTGGTCTTCGACAACGCGGAGAACGCGCAGGCCCTGGCGCCGTACCTGCCGAACTCCCGCCGCGGCGCCGTCCTCATCACCTCGCGCAACCCGCAGTGGGAGGACATCGCGGGCTGCCTCGAAGTGCGGGTCTTCGAGCGGGCGGAGAGCATCGCGCTGCTCAACAAGCGCGGGCCCGCGCTCGACCCGGAGGAGGCCGACAGGCTGGCCGAGGCCCTCGGCGACCTGCCGCTGGCGATCGAGCAGGCGGCGGCGTGGCGGGCGCAGACCGGCATGCCCGTGGCGGAGTACCTGCGGCTGTTCGAGGACAAGCGCGGCGACCTGCTCTACGAGGGCGCGCCGCACCTGTATCCGGAGTCCGTCGCCACCGCGTGGAACGTCTCCCTCGACCGGATCGAGCAGACCAACCCCGAGGCGCTGCACCTGCTCCAGGTGTGCGCGTACTACGCGCCCGAGCCGATCCCCCGCTCGCTGTTCCACGGCGCGCACCGCGGCAGGATAACGCCGGAGCTGGACGCGGCGCTGGCCGACCCGATGCGGCTGGGGCGGGCGATCCGCGAGATCAAGCGGTTCTCGCTGGCGCGGATCGACGCCCGCAACAACTCGCTGCAGATGCACCGCCTGGTGCAGACCGTGCTGGCGCAGCGGATGACGCCGCCGGAGCGGGAGCTGATGCGGCTCGGCGCCCAGCTGCTGCTGGCCGCCGCGGATCCGCGGGACCCGGAGTCGAACACGCAGTGGGGCCGCTATTCGGAGTTGTACCCGCACGTCGTGGCCACCGACGCCGTCCACTCGACGGACCCGTGGGTACGCGACCTCGTGATCAACACGGCGAAGTACCTGCAGCGGTTCGGCGACCACGAGAGCGCCCTGCGGTTCACCCGCGAGGCGCACGACGCCGCCGCCGCACTGTTCGGCGCCGAGCACGAGCGGACGCTGCAGCTCGCCTTCTGGCTCGGCTGGACCCTGTTCAGCATGGGCCGCTACGAGGAGGCCGCCGAGATCAACAGGGAGACGCTCGACGCCCACGAGCGCGTGGTCGGCCCGGGGCCGATCCGGGTGGCCGACGCCAACGAGGCCCATCTGGACGCCCTCGGCGCGGTCGCCGCGGACCTGCGGGTCAGGGGGGCCTTCGGGAAGGCCCTGGCGCTGAGCCGGCGGGTCTTCGACACCGCGACCGCGGCGTTCGGCGAGGACGACCCCTTCACGCTGAACGCGGCCCACAACCTCGGGGTGGCGCTGCGCCTCGTCGGCAGCTTCCGGGAGGCGTACGAGCTGGACCGCCACACCTGGGAGCTGAAGCAGACGCTGCTGGGCGCGGAGCACGAGCAGACCCTGCTGACCCGGGTGGGCCTGACCATCGACGAGCGCGAGCTGGGCCTCTACCTGCAGGCGCGCAACCGTCAGGAGGAGGTCGTCAGCCTGTACGCCCGCTACCTGCGGGCGGACAACCCGGCCGTGCTGCACGCCAAGCGGGTGCTCGCGGTGACCCGGCGGAAGGCGGGCGACCACGCCGCCGCCCTGGAGCTGTCCGAGGAGGTGATGGCCGTGATCGAGGAGCGCTTCGGACGCGCCCACCCGGCCACGATCGCCGCCTGCCTGGGCATGTCGGTGGACCTGCGCCACGCCGGGCAGATGGAGCGGGCCCGCGAGCTGGCCGAGGTGTCGCTCGACCGCTTCCGGGGCATCTTCGGCGACCACCACCCGCACACCGTGTCGGCCCGGGCCAACCTGGCGATCATCGCCCGGCTGGACGACCGGTGCGGGCCGGCGTACGAACTCAACCGGGCCGCCTACGACGCGCTGCTCGGCCAGCTCGGCGAGCTGCATCCGCTGACCCTGATGGTGGCCACCAACCTGGCCAGCGACCTCGCCGGGCTCGGCCGGCACCGGGACGCCCTGGACCTGGACGCGGCGACGCTGGAGCGCTCGGCGGAGGTGCTCGGCGAGAAGCACCCCTCGACGCTGACGCTGGCCGCCAACCGGGCGCTGGACCTGCACGCGCTGGAGCGCCACGCCGAGTGCGACGACCTGCACGGCGCCGTGCTGGCGGAGATGCGCGAGCGCCTCGGCCCGGAGCACCCGGCGGCGGCCACGCTGGCGAACCGGGAGCGCGCCAACTGCTTCATCGACCCGCTGCCGCTGTGACCCGGCGGCTGGGACACGCGGCTGGGCCACGCGGCTGGGCCACGCCGCCGCGCCCGGCCGCCGCGCCGGGGCCGCCGGCCTCGGCTCAGCGGCTGAAGGCGGCGGCCAGGCGTACGGGGTCGGGGGCGGGCCCGGCGCCACCGCGGCGCAGCTCCGCGTGGACAGCCAGCACGAACTCCGGGCGCTCCAGCAGCACACCGGCCGCCGGGTGGCCCCGGGCCCGCAGCGCCAGGCCGAGGCCGGACCAGGCGTCGGGGTCGGGGCCGGGCCCGCGCACGATCCGGTCCGTGAAGGCGGCGCGGGCCGCGTCGTGGTCGCCGGTCACCAGCGCCAGGTCCTCGGGCCGCGCGCCTTCGACCGCCCCGGCCGCCGCCTCCGCCCGCGCCGGGTCGCCGGCGCCGTCCACGAGCATCCGGCGCAGCAGGACCGCCCGCGTGTCCAGGCCCCGCC
>NZ_BAAAPF010000458.1:0-4031 GCF_039531005.1 Streptomyces synnematoformans | reverse complement strand
GGACGAGCACCCGGCCGGCGCGGTCCTGCACCACGGCGGTCGCGGTCACCGCGGGCCCGTGTGCCGCGTCGGTGTGCGAGGGCGGGCTGTCCGGGTCTGCGACGGTGCCGGCGGTGGTGAGCATGGGCGGCTCCTCGGGTCGGTACGAACGGCGGAGGGCGGGCGGCGGTCGCCCGCGGCCGCGCCTCCCGCCAGGGCACACCTCCATCGTCAGCCTCGGCCGCCCGCCGTCCGCGCGCATCCAGAGCGGGGCCGAACGGGGTCGAACGGGGCCGTGGGCATGTCCCGTTCGGCCCCCGCGTCACCGCAGGTCGTTGTAGACGGTCGAGCGCGACACGCCCAGCAGGCCGGTGACCAGCCGGACCGCGTTCTTCACCTCCAGCAGGCCCCGCTCGCGCAGGTCGCGCACCAGCTCGCGGCGGTCGGCGGCGCCCAGCGCCCGCGGCGTCTGCCCGCGCGCGGCGGCGAACTCCTCCACCGCCGCGCGCAGTTCGTCCGCCGTACGCGCCCGCAGGGTCTCGGTCAGCGGCAGGCCGGGGTCCTCGACGGCGGTCAGCCGGGTGAGCGTGCCGGCCGCGCGGTCCAGGACGGAGACGTCGAGGTTGAGGCAGAGGGCGGCGACGTAGGCGCCGGCCGAGTTCCGGATGCCGATGGACGTGCTCTTCGCGGGGCGGCCGTCGGGGAAGCGGTTCGGATAGTTCTGGATGACCTCGGGGTAGTCCGGGTCCTCGATGCGGGCGAGGCCCAGCTCGGTCGCGGGATCGCCGGGGGCGCGGCCGGAGAGGGGGTTCTCGATCGTACGCACCGCGTGCCCCGGGTCGCGCAGGTCGTGCAGGACGACCTCGCAGACTCCGGGGAACATCCGGCCCAGCGCGGTGACGATCTTCTCGGCCTCGCGCAGCAGCAGTTCGTCCTCCGCGCTCACGCCCCGCCCCCGAACATCCCGGCCAGCACCGGCGCCGCCTTCAGCCCGGTGCCGGTGAGCAGCACGGCCGTCGTCTCGCCGGGCCGGACGGCGCCGCGGGCCCGGAAGACGTCGACGGCAGCGGCGGCAGTGGCGCTGGTCGGCTCGGCGTACAGCCCGAGGGCGGCGAGGCCGGCGACGGCGGCGCGGATGCCGTCCTCGCCGACGGCCGCCATGTCCCCGCCGGAGCGGTGCACGGCGCGCAGCACCTCGGGCAGCCGGACGGGCTCGCGGATCGCGGCGCCCTCGGCGATGGTGGGGGCGAAGTCGGCGGGAGTGGGGGTGCCCCCGCCAACGGGGGTGTAGCCGGCGGGGGAGGGCCCGTCGGCGCCGGCGCGGAAGCTGGCGTGGATCGGGGCGCAGTTGGCGGGCTGGGCGGCGAGGATCCGGGGGCGGCGGCGGATCCGGCCGGCGGCGAGGAGTTCGCCGAAGCCGGCGTCGAGGCCGAGCACGGTGCTGCCGGCGCCGGCGACGGTGACGACGCAGTCGGGCGCGGCGAAGCCGAGGTCCTCCCAGAGTTCGTAGGCGAGCGTCTTGGTGCCCTGGAGGAAGAGCGGGTGCCAGTTGTGTCCGGCGTACGGGACGGCGGCGGAGCGGCGGACGGCCTCGGCGGCGGTGGCGTCCCGGCCGCCGGGCACCAGCTCGACGTCGGCGCCGTACGCGCGGGCCTGCAGCACCTTCGCCGGGGAGGTGCCCTCCGGGGCGAGGATGCGGGCGCGGATGCCGGCGGCGGCGCAGTAGGCGGAGACGGCGGCGCCGCCGTTGCCGGAGCTGTCCTCGACGACCTCGCGGACGCCGCGGTGGGCGAGCGCGGAGATCATGACGCTGGCGCCGCGGTCCTTGAAGCTGCCGGTGGGGCCGTACCACTCCGGCTTGAAGAGCACGTCCGTGCCGTTCCAGCGGCGGGCGAGCAGCGGGGTGCGGCCCTCGCCGAGGGAGACGGGCGCGTCGATGCCGAAGGGCAGGGCGGCGCGGTAGCGCCACAGGGAGCGCTCGCCGGTGTCGATGTCGTCCCTGCCGATCCCGGGCACGCCGCCGACCTGCAGCGGGGTGCCGTCGTCGGCGCGCCAGCGGAGGGCGTCGAAGGGGTACGTACGGCCGGAGCGCTCGTCCACCAGATGAGTCATAGTGTCCAAGTCTAGACGATCCGTCCAACCGGGTTCGGTGCGGAGCGGCCCGGCGCCGAGCGGCGTTCGCCGAGCGGATCGGTCGGGACGGCACGGCACGCCCCGGTGACGAGGACCGTCGCGGTCACGACAATGGGCCGGGTCGTGACCCCCACCCGTCCGGGAGGCACCCATGCGGCCCCGCGCCACCGTCCCCCTCGCCCTCGCCGCGGTCCTCGCCACCGCCGTGGCCGCCGCCCCGCCGACGGCCGCCCGGCCGGACGCGCCCGCGCCGCCGAAGTCACCGGTGGCGACGGGCTACGGCGGCGCCGTGGCCAGCGTCGACGCCGACGCCACCGCCGTCGGCATCGAGGTGCTGCGCGACGGCGGCAACGCGGTCGACGCCGCCGTCGCCACGGCCGCCGCGCTCGGCGTCACCGAGCCGTACTCGGCGGGCATCGGGGGCGGCGGCTACTTCGTGTACTACGACGCGAAGAGCGGCCGCGTCGCCACCCTCGACGGCCGCGAGACGGCCCCCCGCACCGCAGACGAGGACCTCTTCGTCGAGGACGGCGCGGCGATCCCGTTCACCGAGGCGGTGACCAGCGGCCTGTCCGTCGGCGTGCCCGGCACGGCGGCGACCTGGGAGCAGGCGCTGCGGCGGTGGGGCACCTCCTCGCTCGGCGACGCGCTGGCGCCGGCGACGCGGCTGGCCGCCGAGGGCTTCACGGTGGACGAGACGTTCCGCGCGCAGACCGCCGCCAACGAGGCGCGCTTCCGCGACTTCCCCGCCACCCGGGAGCTGTTCCTGCCCGGCGGCGAGCTGCCCGAGGTGGGCAGCACGCTGCGCAACCCCGACCTGGCCGGCACCTACGCGCGGCTCGCCGACGCGGGCACCCGGGCGCTGTACCGCGGCGACCTGGGCGCGGACGTGTCCGCCGCCGTCCGCCGCCCGCCCGTCGACCCGGACGCCGACCGGGTCGTACGCCCCGGCGACCTGCGCCCCGCCGACCTGCGCTCCTACCGCGTCGCCCGGCAGCAGCCGACCCGCGTGGGCTACCGCGGGCTCGACGTCTACGGCATGGCGCCGTCGTCGTCCGGCGGCACCACCGTCGGCGAGGCGCTGAACATCCTGGAGGGCACCGACCTGGGCGAGTCGTCCGAGACCCAGTACCTCCACCGCTTCCTGGAGGCGTCCCGCATCGCCTTCGCCGACCGCGGCCGCTGGGTGGGCGACCCGCGCTTCTCGAAGGTGCCGACGCGGGGGCTGCTCTCCCAGTCGTACGCGGACTCCCGCGCCTGCCTGATCTCCCCCGACTCCGTGCTGCCCAGCCCGCTCGCCCCGGGCGACCCGCGCCGCCCGGACGGCAGCTGCGAGGCGGCGCGGGCGCCGGCGGGCACGTCGTACGAGGGGCCGAGCACCACGCACCTGACCACGGCCGACAAGTGGGGCAACGTCGTCGCGTACACCCTCACGATCGAGCAGACCGGCGGCAGCGGCATCACGGTGCCCGGCCGCGGCTTCCTGCTCAACAACGAGCTGACGGACTTCTCCTTCACCCCGTCCGTGCCGGGCGTGCCCGACCCGAACCTGCCGAGGCCGGGCAAGCGGCCCCGGTCCTCGATGTCGCCGACGATCGTCCTCGACGACGGCGAGCCGCTGCTGGCGACCGGCTCACCGGGCGGCTCGACCATCATCACCACCGTGCTGCAGGTGCTGACCGGGCGGCTGGACCGCGGGCTGACCCTGCCGGAGGCGATCGCGGCGCCGCGCGCGGCCCAGCGCAACACCGCCGCGACGACGGCGGAGCCGGCGTTCCTCGACCTGCCGGCCGGCGCGGAACTGACGGCGCTGGGGCACCGGTTCGCCGACGGCGGCGAGATCGGCGCGGCGACCGGCGTGGAGCGGCTGCCGGACGGGCGCTGGGTCGCGGCCGCGGAGCCCGAGCGCCGCGGCGGGT
>NZ_BAAAPF010000457.1:0-4050 GCF_039531005.1 Streptomyces synnematoformans | reverse complement strand
TCCCGCCCAGCCGGCGGGCCGCCGCCTCGCCGCCGGCCTGGTCGGCGGTGAACGTGCGACGGCGGCGCTCCTGGGTGCGTACGCGGACGACGTACACCGTGAGCAGCAGCACCGGGACCACGACGGCCCACAGCAAGCTCGGCCCGCCCACCGAGGCCGCGACGGCGCCCGCCGTCAGCGCCACGAAGAGCAGCGTGAGCGTCCGCCGGCGGCGTGCCAGCACCCGGGCCCGTGCCCGGCGCTCCGCGGCCGCCTGCGGCGACTGGTTCCGGACGGGGGCGGAGGAGGCGGAGGGGGCGGAGGAGGCTGCGGATGCGGAAGCGGTGGATGCGGTGGGGGTGGGTGCTGGGGCTTCGGGGTGCTCGGCGGGGGCGGAATCTTCGGGGGCGTGCGCGCTCGCACCTCCGCCCGCCTGCGCATCCGTGCGCCTGCCCGCCTCCGGCTCCGCGCGCCCCTCCGGCTCCCCGTCCGCCCTCGCCCGCGGGTCGGTCACGGGCACGGCAGCGGCCCGGACGTCCACCACACCGCCTGCGGCGGGTGCGGCGTCCGGGCTGTCGTCGTCGCCTCCGGCGTTGTCTCCGGAGCCGTCCCGGTCCTGGTTGCGGTCCGCTCCGCCCCGCCCGGTCAGCAGCCGGATGGCGGTGCTGAAGCGTTCCGTCGGACGGGCTTCGTTCAGCTCGTCCTGCCTACGGAGCCACATCGGCACCAAGTAGGCGGCCCAGGCCCCGACGATCATTGCGTAGATGAGGCCGCTGCTGCTCACGCCTTACACGGTAGAGGCCGCGGCGTCAGCGCATGGGCCAATTGGCTCGGTGTGTCGCACCATCTGGCTGATATCTCGACCTTTTCTTCTGACTTTTTACGGTCCACATTATCGAATATTTGTTTTATTTCTCCGAGTGGCGCAGCCCGCGCCACCTGGTGATCAGCCCCTCCGGCACTTCCTCGGTGGTCAGCACGTACACCAGATGGTCCCGCCACGCCCCGTCGATGTGCAGGTAGCGGGGACGCACACCTTCCTCACGGAATCCCAGCTTTTCCACCACACGGCGGCTCGGCATGTTCTCCGGCCGGATACACACCTCGATGCGGTGCAGGCCCACCGTCCGGAAACAGTGGTCCACGGCGAGCGCCACGGAGGTCGGCATCACACCGCGCCCCGCGTAATCCCGGTCGATCCAGTAACCGATATGCCCCGAACGCATCGAGCCCCACGTGATACCCGCCACCGTCAGCTGTCCGCACAGCGTGCCCTCGTATTCGATGACGAAGGGCAGCATCCGGCCCGCGCTCGCCTCGCTGCGCAGATGCCGGACCATCTGCCGGAACGTGGGGCGGCGGGTGTGCGGGGTGCCGGGGGGCGGGGGCGGGACAGTGGCCTCCCAGGGGCGCAGCCAGTCGCGGTTGCGCTGGTTGATCTCCCGCCAGGCGCGCTGGTCGCGCACGCGGATGGGGCGGAGGGTCACGGGTCCCTCCGCCAGCATCGCGGGCCAGGACGCGCTCAGGGGGCACCGCCGGAGTGTCCGTGCTCGCCCCCGCCGCGCGCGTGGTCTCCCCCGTGCACCTGGTCGACCGCGTGCGGCAGCAGCCGTGCGAGCACCGCGAGCCCGTCGCGTACGCCGCCGGACGAACCCGGGAGGTTGACGATGACGGTACGGTCCGCGACCCCGGCGAGCCCGCGGGACAGCGCGGCCGTGGGCACCTTCCCGTACCCGTACGCCCGGATCGCCTCCGGTACGCCCGGCAGTTGCCGGTCGAGCACCCGGGCGGTCATCTCCGGGGTGCGGTCGGTGGGCGAGACGCCGGTGCCGCCGGTGGTCAGGACGACGTCGTAGCCGGCGGCGACGGCCTCGCGCAGCACCGCTTCCACGGGCTCGCCGTCCGGGACCACCCGCGGGCCGTCGGCGGCGAAGCCCATCTCCGCCAGCCCCGCGACGAGCAGCGGGCCGCCGGTGTCCGCGTAGACTCCCGCCGCCGCGCGGTTGGACACGGTGACCGCCAGGGCCCTCATGACCGGCTCCAGTCGCCGGACTTGCCGCCGCTCTTCGCCTCGACGCGCACGTCCGTGATGACGGCGCCCTTGTCGACGGCCTTCACCATGTCGACCACGGTAAGCGCGGCCACCGACACCGCGGTCAGCGCCTCCATCTCCACCCCCGTACGGTCCGTGGTGCGCACGGTCGCCGCGATCTCCACCGCGTCGTCCGCGACGCCGACGTCGACGGTGACGCCGGACAGGGCGAGGGGGTGGCAGAGCGGGATCAGCTCGGGGGTGCGCTTGGCGCCCATGATGCCGGCGAGCCGGGCCGTGGCCAGCGCGTCGCCCTTCGGCAGGGCCTCCCCGGGCACGGTGCCGCGCAGGAGTTCGACGACGCGCGGCGAGACCAGGACGCGCCCGGAGGCGCGGGCGGTGCGCGCGGTGGCGTCCTTGGCGGAGACGTCGACCATACGGGCGGCGCCGGTGTCGTCGAGGTGGGTCAGGCGGCTGTGCTGGCTCATGGCGTCAGAAGCTCCCGAGGTGAGTTCACGCGGAGCCACCGTACCTCCACGGCCTGCGGTTCGGCTCCGCGCGTTTCCTTCCCGGCGTAGGCTCCCGGCCCGGACTCAGTCGAGGAGTACGACGTCGACGGGCGAGCCCGGCTCGACCTCCGTGGTCTCCTCCGGTACGACGACGAGCGCGTTCGCCCGCGCCAGCGCCGCCACGAGGTGCGACCCGGCGCCGCCCACGGGGGCGACCTCCGCGCCGTCCGGCCCCGCGCCGTCCGGCCCCTCCCCGCCCGTACCGCCGGGCTCGTACCAGCCGCGGAGGAACTGCCGCCGGCCCGCCGGCGACGTCAGCGGCTCGTCGGCGGTGAGCCGGGCCCGCACCACCGGGCGGTGCACCGGCTCCATGCCCAGCAGCCTGCGGATCACGGGCCGGACGAACATCTCGAAGGAGATGTACGCGCTCACCGGGTTCCCGGGGAGGGCGAACAGCGGGGTGCGGTCCGCGCCGATGCGGCCGAACCCCTGCGGCTTGCCCGGCTGCATCGCCAGCCGCCGGAACTCCACGCCGCCGCCGGCCGCGCCGTCCAGCTCGGCCAGCGCCTCCTTCACCACGTCGTACGCGCCGACGCTGACGCCGCCGCTGGTGACCAGCGCGTCCGCGCGGATGAGCTGGTCCTCGACGGTGGCGCGGAGGGTCTCGGCGTCGTCGGCGACGGCGCCCACGCGGTAGGCGATGGCCCCCGCGTCGCGGGCGGCGGCGGTGAGCGCGTAGCTGTTGGAGTCGTGGATACGTCCGGGAGTGAGCTGCTCGCCGGGCGGAACCAGTTCGCTGCCGGTGGAGAGCACGACGACCCGCGGGCGCGGGCGGACCCGCACCGTGCCGCGGCCGATGGCGGCGAGCAGCCCGATCTGGGCCGGGCCGAGCACCGTGCCGGCGCGCAGCACCAGGTCGCCGGCGAGGACGTCGCTGCCGCGGGTGCGTACGTGCCGGCCGGTGCCGGCGGCTGCGTAGATGCGCACCTCGCCGCCGGCGCCGGCGGGCGACTCGCTGTGCGGGCGCATGGAGTCGACCCGGCCGCGGCCTGTGCCGCCGTCGGTCCACTCCACCGGGACGACGGCCTGCGTGCCGGGCGGCAGCGGGGCGCCGGTCATGATGCGGGCGGCCTCGCCGGCGCCGACGTGCGGCAACTCGGTGCCGCCGCCCGCCGGGACGTCGCCGATGACGCGCAGGACGGCGGGGAACTCGTCGCTCGCGCCCTCGACGTCGACGACGCGTACCGCGTACCCGTCCATGGAGCTGTTGTCGAAGGGCGGGAGGGCGACGGCGGCGGTGACGTCCTCGACGAGGACGCAGCCCTGGGCGTCGAGCAGCTGCAGCTCCAGCGGCTCCAGCGGGCGGATCTGCCGCAGTATGTCGTCGACGTGCTCCTCGACGGACCACATGCCGGCGGACCGGCGCCCCGGCTCCCCGGCGGCGCGCTCCGCCGCGGCGCGCTCCCCGGCGGCGCCCGCCGCCGCGGCAGGTGAGGGCGCTGCCGGGGCGCAGGAGCGCGCCGCGGCGGA
>NZ_BAAAPF010000456.1:0-4061 GCF_039531005.1 Streptomyces synnematoformans | reverse complement strand
GCTGCGCGGCTCGGGGCCGCGGGGTCGGGCGGGGGCGCGTGGTCCCGGGCCGGCCCGGGCGGGGTCGGGGGTGCCGGGACCCCTCTCCTGCGCCGCGCGCTCGACCGCGTCGACCTCGTCCTCGACGGCATCGTCGGCATCGGCGGCTCCGACCTCCTCCGCCCCTCCGCCGCCGCGCTCCTGCGGCTCGTCCGCGACACCGGCGCCCCCGTCCTCGCCGTCGACCTGCCCAGCGGCATCGAGGCCGACACCGGGGAGGTACGGGGCGAGGCCGTGACCGCCGCCGCCACCGTCACCTTCGGCACGTACAAGCCCGGCCTGCTCGTCGACCCCGCCGCCGAACGCGCCGGGGCGCTGCGCCTCGTCGACATCGGGCTCGGGCCGCACCTGCCCGCGGTGCCCGACTTGGAGGCGCTGCAACACGCCGACGTGGCCGCGCTGCTGCCGGCGCCGGCCGCCGAGAGCGACAAGTACCGGCGCGGCGTCGTCGGCGTCGTCGCCGGCTCCGAGCGCTACCCCGGCGCCGCCGTGCTCGCCGTCGGCGGGGCGCTGCGCGGCGGGGCGGGGGCCGTGCGGTACGTGGGGCCCGCCGCGCGGGCGGTCATCGCCCGGTATCCGGAGACCCTCGTGCACCCCGGGCCGCCGGGGAAGGCGGGCCGGGTCCAGGCGTGGGTCGTCGGGCCGGGGCTCGGGGACGCGCCGGGCGCGGCGGAGGTGCTGGGGCAGGTGCTGGACACCGACGTGCCGGTGCTGGTCGACGCCGACGGCCTGCGGCTGCTGGACCGGGTACGGGTACGGCGCCGCTCCGCGCCGACGCTGCTCACCCCGCACGCGGGGGAGGCCGCCGCGCTGCTGGGTGTGGACCGGGCGGAGGTGGAGTCGGGCCGGCTGGCGGCCGTACGGTCGCTGGCGGCGGCGTACGGCGCCACGACCCTGCTGAAGGGCTCGACGACGCTGGTGGCCGAGCCGGACGACGGCCGGGCCGCGCCGGTACGGGTCAACCCCACCGGTACCCCCTGGCTCGCCACCGCCGGCAGCGGCGACGTCCTCTCCGGCCTCACCGGCTCCCTCCTCGCCGCCGGCCTCGCGGCCGGCGACGCGGCCTCTGTCGGCGCGTATCTCCACGGCCTCGCCGCCCGCACCCTCGCGGCCGGCGCCCCGGCGACTGCCCACGAACTGCCGGAGGCCCTCCCGGGCGTCTGGCGGGACGTCCGCGGGGCCGTGACCGGGAGGCGGGCGGTTGACCCTCCGGTGCGCGGGACGGGGGAAGGCCGAGGACCGATGCGACACTGGCCACGTTGACTTCTCCCCTTCGTAAGCGAGGGGGATTCTCACGGCTCGCGCCGTGATGCTTTCTGCTTCGTCGCCGCCTGCCCGCCCGGAGAACTCCGTTGAGGTCTTACACCAGCTCCACAGACAGACACGGCCAGCCCGGCCGCCTTGAGGTTCTTCGCCGCATTCACGTCCCGGTCATGCCTCGCGCCACAGGCGCACGTCCAGGTACGGACATGCAGCGGCATCTTCTGCCGAAGCGTGCCGCAGGTGGAGCAGAGCCTGGAGGAGGGGAAGAAGCGGTCCACCGCGATCACTTCCCGCCCGTACCAGGCTGCCTTGTACTCCAGCAGGTTCCGGAACTGCCACCACGCGGCGTCGCTGATGGCACGGGCAAGGCCGCGGTTTTTGACCATGTTCCGCACGGTCAGGTCCTCGATCACGACCGTTTGGTTCTCACGGACGAGACGAGTGGTCAGCTTGTGCAGACCGTCACGCCGCCGGTCGGCGATCCGGGCGTAGATCCTGGCAACCCGCTGCCGGGCCTTGCGCCGGTTGGCGCCGTCCCCCGTGGCTTTCTTCGCCAGACGGCGTTGGGCCAGGGCCAGACGGACGCGGTCGCGGCGCTCGTGGCGGGGATTGGTGATCTTCTCTCCGGTGGAGAGAGTCAGCAGGTGGTCCAGGCCGACGTCCACACCGACCGCCGAGCCGGTGGCGGGCAGCGGGGTGACCCCGGGGTCCTGGCACAGCAAGGAGACGAACCAGCGACCGGCCGCGTCCTGGGACACGGTCACCGTCGACGGCTTCGCCGCCTCCGGCAGCGGCCGCGACCACACGATGTCCAGAGGATCCGCCATCTTGGCCAGCGTCAGCTTCCCGTCACGGAAGCGGAAGCCGGAGGTGGTGTACTCGGCGGACCTGCGGGACTTCTTCTTCGACTTGAAGCGCGGGTACCTGGCCCGCTGGGCGAAGAAGTTGCTGAACGCCGTCTGCAAGTGCCGCAAGCACTGCTGGAGCGGCACGGAGGAGACCTCGTTGAGGAAGGCCAGTTCCTCGGTCTTCTTCCACGCCGTCAGCATCGCGGATGTGGCGTTGTAGTTCACCCGCTCCTGCCGCGTCCATGCCTGGGTACGGGCGGCGAGGGCCATGTTGTAGACCTTGCGAACGCAGCCGAACGTGCGCGACAGCTCTGCCGCCTGCTCGTCCGTGGGGTAGAAGCGGTACTTGAACGCCCGCCTCACATACGTCGCGGCCACGCTCACAAACTAACGCCACGACAGGTGAAGCACAAACCTGTGGTCAGAGCACGGCCACTCGCTTGGCGGCGAAACACCGCTCCCTGCCCTGCTCCGCAGGATGTGTTCCCTCTCCGCCGTGAAGGACGGAGTATCCACGGAGGAAACAGATGACCGACTCGCCCCTCCGTGCCCGCGCGGAGATCGACCTCACCGCGTACGGCGCCAACATCCGCGCCCTGCGCGGCATCGCCCCGCGCGCGCAGTTCATGGCCGTCGTCAAGGCCGACGCCTACGGCCACGGCATGCTGCCCTGCGCTCGTGCCGCGCGCGCCGCGGGTGCCGAGTGGCTTGGCACCGCCACACCGCACGAGGCGCTGCGGCTGCGGGCCGCCGGGGACCGGGGGCGGATCCTGTGCTGGCTGTGGACGCCCGGCGGGCCGTGGCGGGAGGCCGTCGAGGCGGACCTCGACATCGCCGTCAGCGGCCTGTGGGCGCTGCGCGAGCTGCTGCCCGCCGCGCGCGCCGCCGGGCGTCCCGCGCGCGTGCAGCTCAAGGCCGACACCGGCCTCGGCCGCAACGGCTGCCTCGCCGCCGACTGGCCCGACCTGGTCGCCGCCGCCCGCGCCGCCGAGGCCGACGGCGTCATCGACGTCACCGGCGTCTGGTCGCACTTCGCCTGCGCCGACGAGCCCGGCCACCCCTCCGTCCGCCGCCAGCTCGACGCCTTCCACGACGCCCTCGCCGTCGCCGAGCGCGCCGGCCTGCGCCCCGAGGTGCGGCACCTGGCGAACTCCCCGGCCACGCTCACCCTCCCCGACGCCCACTTCGACCTCGTCCGGCCCGGGATCTCGTCGTACGGGCTGTCGCCGAGCCCCGAGGTCGGGACGGCCGCGGACTTCGGGCTGCGGCCGGTGATGACGCTCACGGCGTCGGTGGCGCAGGTCAAGGAGGCGCCGGCCGGCCTGGGCATCTCGTACGGGCACCGCTACGTCACCCCGGGCCGCACGACCCTCGCGCTCGTCCCCCTCGGCTACGCGGACGGGGTCCCGCGGCACGCGTCCGGGACGGGGCCGGTGCTGGTCGCCGGGAAGTGGCGCACGGTCGCCGGGCGGGTGGCGATGGACCAGTTCGTCGTGGACCTGGGCGGGGACGCGGCGGCGGTGGGCGACGAGGCGGTGCTGTTCGGCGCCGGGGAGCACGGGGAGCCGACGGCGGAGGACTGGGCGCGGGCGGCGGGCACGATCGGCTACGAGATCGTCACCCGGATCGGACCCCGCGTTCCGCGCGTGTACGTGGGCGACACGGGGGATGCCACCTCCATGCACACGGACACGGACACGGACACGGACGCGAGCACGGTCGTGTACGGGGCGGACCGCGCCGCGCCGTACGACGCCGGCCCGCACCACCACCGCCCCGAGGCCCCCCATGGCTGACCCCGTCTCGACCACCGCCTCCGGCCCCGGCGGCTGGGCCCGGGCCGGCCGGCGGGCCGGCATCGCCGGCGCCGCCACCGGCAGGCTCGACGCCGGGGCCGCCGCCGGCGGCCCC
>NZ_BAAAPF010000455.1:0-4066 GCF_039531005.1 Streptomyces synnematoformans | reverse complement strand
CGCCCTGGCCCGCCGGCACGGCCGGGCCAGGGCGACGAGCAGCCACGGCAGCCGCGACTCCACCTCCAGCGGCTCCGCGCCGCGGTCGGCCGCGGCGTGGGCGGCGCCCAGTGCGGCGGCCAGGCCCGGGTCGTCGATGACGGGTTCGGCGAAGTGCGCGTCGGTGCGGGCGCCGTCGGTGAGCAGCGCCATGGAGGGGTAGAACGCGCGGTACCCGTACCCGCCGTCGCCCTCCGGGCCGCCGGTGTGGGCCTCGCCGGGGGCGAGGACGACGATGCCGCCGGGGTGGGCCCGGACCCGTTCGCCGCGGTAGTCGATGACCTCGGCGCCGTGCGTGCAGACGCCGACGGCGAACTCGCCGTGCGCGTGCGGCGCGTAGCGGTGGGCGGTGAAGCGCGCCGTCATCAGGTACAGCGGGGAGTGGTCCGTGCCCAGCGGCAGGCGCGTCCAGCGCGCGTACTCCCCGGGGCCCCGCGCCTCCCCCTCGCCGCTCATGCGTCGCATTGTGCCGGGCGCCGTACCGCCCTTGCCAGCGGGATTCCACGTCTGCCTACGATGCGCGCATGTCGCAGCGAGATCTGTCCCCGGAAGAGTTCCGCGAGCTGGGCCACGCCTACGTCGACTGGATCGCCGACTACCGCGCCCGCGTCGGCGAGCTGCCGGTGCTCCCCGGGGTCGAGCCGGGCTGGGTGCGCGAGCGGCTGCCCGCGGAGCTGCCGGAGGAGGGCGAGCCGCTGACCGAGGTGCTGGCGGACATGGACCGGGTCGTCGTACCCGCCAGCACCCACTGGCAGCACCCCGGCTTCTTCGCGTACTTCCCCGCCAACGCCTCCCTCGCCTCCCTCCTCGGCGACATGCTCTCCACCGGCCTCGGCTCCCAGGGCATGCTCTGGTCGACGTCGCCCGCCGCCACGGAGCTGGAGCAGCACCTGCTCGACCAGCTCGCCGGCGCCACCGGCCTGCCCGCCGAGTTCACCTTCGCCGGCGGTGGCGGCGGCGTCATCCAGGACTCGGCGTCGTCGTCCTCGCTGGTGGCGCTGCTCGCCGCGCTGCACCGGGCCTCCGGCGGCGCGTGGCGGACGGCCGGGCGGGACGGCCGCGAGGTGCTGTACGTGTCGGCGCACACGCACTCCTCGCTGGAGAAGGCGGCGATCGCGGCGGGTCTGGGCGCGGACGCCGTACGGATCGTGGCCGCGGCGTCCGGCGGCCAGGCGATGTCGGCGGACGCGCTGGCCGCCGCGGTACGCGAGGACGTGGCCGCCGGGCGCCGGCCGGTGATGGTGTGCGCGACGATCGGCACCACCGGCACCGGTGCCGTCGACCCGGTGCGCGAGATCGCGGCGGTCTGCGCCGAGCACGGCGTCTGGCTGCACGTGGACGCCGCCTGGGCCGGCGCCGCCGCGTTCTGCCCCGAGCACCGCGGGCTCTTCGACGGCGCCGGGCTGGCCGACTCGTACAGCACCGACGGGCACAAGTGGCTGCTCACTGCCTTCGACTGCAACCTCTTCTGGACCCGCGACACGGCCACCCTCATCGACGCCCTGACCGTGCTGCCGGAGTACCTGCGCAACGCCGCCAGCGAGTCCGGCGCCGTCGTCGACTACCGCGACTGGCACCTGCCCCTCGGCCGCCGCTTCCGCGCGCTGAAGCTCTGGACGGTGCTGCGCCGCTTCGGCCTCGCGGGCATACGGGCGCACGTGCGCCGGCACGTGGAGCTGGCCGCGGAGCTGGAGTCGTGGGCGGCGGCCGACGCGCGCTTCGCGGCGGGGGTGCCGCGGAGCCTGGCGCTGGTGTGCCTGTACGTCGTCACCGGCCGCGGGACGGACGCCGACAACGCTGCGACGAAGGCGGTGCTGGAGCGGATCAACGCCGGCGGCCGGTCGTACGTCACGCACACCGTGGTCGGCGGCCGCTACCTGCTGCGGGTGGCGGTCGGCGGGCTGGAGACGGAGGAGCGGCACGTACGGGCGCTGTGGGACGACCTGTGCGCCGCGGCGGACGCCGTGACGGACGCCGTGACGGACGCCGTGACGGACACCTCCGGCGGGACCGCGGCGACCGGTACCGGCGAGGAGGCCCCCGCCGTCCCGGGCTGAGCGCCCGCCCTCCGCGTGCGTCGCTTGACCTTGTCGCGACGTCAACGTTTCTACTGAAGCCATGCGCATCGGAGAGCTGGCCGCGCTCGCCGGGGTCACCACCCGCACCGTGCGGCACTACCACCGCATCGGGCTGCTGCCCGAGCCCGCCCGCCGGGCCAACGGCTACCGCGTCTACACCCTGCGCGACGTCGTCGAGCTGGCCCGCGTCCGCCGCCTCACCGAGCTGGGCCTCAGCCTGGACGAGGTCCGCGACGTGCTCGCCGACGACGCCGGCAGGGAGCTGCACGAGATCCTCGCCGAGCTGGACGCCGACCTCGCCCGGCAGGAGGAGGCCATCCGGCAGCGCCGCGTCCGGCTCACCGGGCTGCTCCGGCAGGCGGAGAGCGGCGGGCTGACCGCCGAGGCGCCGGTGTCGCCGGAGCTGGCGGCGGTGTTCGCGGACATGTCCCGCGCGTCCGCCCGGCTCGGCGTCCCGGAGCCGGCGAGCGCCGTCCGGGAGCGCGAGCTGCTCGCCCTGCTGGAGACCACCGCGGACGACGCCCACCGGGGCTGGCTGGCGGCGCTGCTGCACGCGCTCAACGCGGACCCGGAGGCGATGACGCGGGCGTACGGCATCTACGCCCGGCTGGACGAGCTGGCCGACGCCGAGGCCACCGACCCGCGCGTCGAGGAGCTGGCCCGGGCCGTGGTCGACGCCATGCCCGACGAGGCGGTGCGGCTCATGACCGCCGGCCCGGACCCGGCCGGTACCGGCGCGGGGGACGGCGGCGGCGAGGACGGGGAAGCCTTCGCGGAGGTGTTCTTCGCGGACTTCCCCCCGGCGCAGGCCGCGGTCATGCGCCGGGCGATGGCCCTGCTCGGAGAGCGGACGGGCGGGGCCGGCGAGGCGGGCGGGGCCGGGGGCGCGGGCCCGCGGCGCGGGGAGAGTGCGTCGTGAACGCGCTGCGCCGCACGGTCCGCTGGGCCCTGGCCTCGCTCGTACCCGGCGAGCTGGTGCTCGTGCTCTGCCTCGTCTCGGGCGTACGCATCCCGGGCCCTGTGCTGCTCGCCGTCGAGGTGGCCGTCCTGCTGGTCACCGGGGCCCTGGTCACGCTGCTGGCGGTCGACTACCGCCGGCACCGCGGCGCCGGCCTGCCGCCCCGCGCCGCCGGTCTGGAGGCCGTACGCGACGGCGTCCCGGCCGCCGTGCGCAAGCTCACCGTGCACGAGGTCAGGCTCTTCACCGCCACCCTGCGCTGGCTCGCCCGCCGCCCGAAGCACGGCGTCGGCCCCGGCGACACCGCCGTCGCGTACGCCCCCGGGCAGGCGTTCACGTTCTACGGCTTCCTCTTCGTCTCGGTCGTCGAGACCGTGGCGCTCGCCCTCGTCATCCCCTGGCCGGTGGTGCACGCCGTCGTGCTGGTCCTGGACGTCTGGGGCATCTACTTCATCCTCGCGCTCCAGGCGGCCTGCGTGGTCCGGCCGCACGTCGTCGGGGCGGACGGCTCGCTGCGCGTACGGTACGGGGTCCTGCTGGACATCCCCGTGCCGGCGGAGCTGATCGCGAACGCCCGGCTGGAGCGCCGCTTCCCGGACGGCGGGGGGCTGCTGCGGCTGGGCGACGACGGCACGGCCGACCTCGCGGTCGGCGGGCAGACGACGGTCACGGTCGAGCTGACGGCGCCGGTGGCGTTCGTCCGGCCGCTGGGGAAGCCGGCCGAGGCGCGGGTGCTGCGGTTCTACGCCGAGGACCCGCGGCCGGTGGTCGAGGCCCTGCGCCGGGCGCGCGCGGCGCGCGAAGAGGCGCGCGAGCATACGGGCGAGCAGGCGGGCGAGCCGGCACCGGGGCAGGGGCCGGGAGAGGGGAAGGGGAAGGGGCGGGAGGAGCCCGGCGGGACGCCGCCGCCGCTCACGGCGCCGGCGTGAAGCGCACCGGGGATACCCCGGGCTCCGCCGCCGTGAGCGGCACCTGCAGGCGGTGGCCGAGC
>NZ_BAAAPF010000454.1:0-4075 GCF_039531005.1 Streptomyces synnematoformans | reverse complement strand
GGCCACCCCCGGCCCCAGCGCCGGACTGCTCGCCTGGGAGGCCCACTTCGCCGCCGCCCGCCGCCGTCCCGGCGCCGCCGCCGCCGACGCCGTACGCGTGCTGATCCTGCACGCCGCCCGCGCCGACGAGCAGGTCGCCGCCCGCGTCTACGACCGCGGCGACGCCGCGGAACGCCGCGCCGTGCTGCGCGCGCTGCCGCACCTCGGCCTCGGCCCCGGCGCCGTACCGCTGGTCGAGGACGCGCTGCGGACGAACGACACCCGCCTGGTCGCCGCCGCCCTCGGCCCGTACGCCGCCGCGCACCTCGGGGACCACGCCTGGCGGCAGGCCGTCCTGAAGTGCCTGTTCACCGGCGTGCCCGCGGACGAGATCGCGGGTCTGGCCGAACGCGCCGCCGGCGACGCGGAGCTCGCCCGCATGCTCGCCGACTACGCCCGCGAGCGGACCGCCGCCGGCCGCGCCGTCCCGGCCGACCTCGACCGGATACTCGACCTCACCCGCAAGGAGGTGTGATGCGCATCTTCGACCCGCACATCCACATGACGTCCCGCACGACCGATGACTACGCGGCCATGTACGACGCGGGCGTGCGCGCCCTCGTCGAGCCCTCCTTCTGGCTGGGGCAGCCCCGTACCTCCCCGGAGAGCTTCTACGACTACTTCGACTCGCTGCTCGGCTGGGAGCCCTTCCGCGCCGCCCAGTACGGCATCGCGCACCACTGCACGCTCGCCCTCAACCCCAAGGAGGCCAACGACCCGCGCCTGCTGCCGGTGCTGGACGAGCTGCCGCGCTACCTGCTGAAGGACCACGTCGTCGCCGTCGGCGAGATCGGCTACGACTCCATGACCCCGGCGGAGGACCAGGCGCTCGCCGCGCAGCTGGAGCTGGCCGCCGACCACGGGCTGCCCGCCATGGTCCACACGCCGCACCGCGACAAGGCCGCCGGCCTCGCCCGCACCCTCGACGTCGTACGCGAGTCCCGGCTGGCGCCCGGGCTCGTCATCCTCGACCACCTCAACGAGACGACCGTGGCCGCCGCCAAGGACAGCGGCTGCTGGGCGGCGTTCTCCATCTACCCCGACACGAAGATGGACGAGGACCGCATGGTCCGCATCCTGCGCGAGTACGGCACCGAGCGGATGCTGGTCAACTCCGCCGCCGACTGGGGCAGGAGCGACCCGCTCAAGACCCGCAAGACCGCCGACGCCATGCTCGCCGCCGGCTTCACCGACGCCGACGTCGACAAGGTGCTGTGGCAGAACCCGGTGGAGTTCTACGGCCAGAGCGGCCGGCTGGAGCTGGAGCCGGAGAAGCCGGAGGCCGGCGGGGCCACGTACGAGGGGAACTCCATCCTGCGAGGGGGAAGCTGAGCCATGCGCTTCCGGCACCCCGACGGCTCCCTCGTCCACCTCGCGTACTGCACCAACGTGCACCCCGCCGAGGACCTTGACGGGGTGATGGCGCAGCTGCGCGACCACGCCGAGCCGGTGCGCCGCCGGCTCGGCCGCGACCGGCTGGGCATCGGCCTGTGGCTCGCGCGCGACGCCGTACGCACCCTCGGCTCCGACCCCGCCGCGCTGCGGCGGCTGAAGAAGGCGCTCGACGACCGCGGCCTGGAGGCCGTCACCCTCAACGGCTTCCCCTACCAGGGGTTCGGCGACGAGGTCGTCAAGTACCGCGTCTACCGCCCCGACTGGACCGAGCCCGAGCGCCTCGACCACACCGTCGAGCTGGCCCGGCTGCTCGCCGCGCTGCTGCCCGACGACGTCACCGAGGGCACAATCTCCACCCTCCCGCTCGCCTGGCGCACCGGCTTCGACGACGCCGCCCGCAAGGCGTCGCTGACCGCGCTGGGCACCCTGGCCGCCCGCCTCGACGCCATCGAGGAGCTGACCGGCCGCTCCATCCGCGTCGGCCTGGAGCCGGAGCCCGGCTGCACGGTTGAGACCACCGCCGACGCCGTCGCCGCGCTCACCGCGGAGGGCGCGCCGCCCGCCGAGCGCATCGGCGTCTGCGTCGACACCTGCCACCTGGCCACCTCCTTCGAGGACCCGGCCACCGCCATCGCCGGCATCACCGGCGCCGGCCTGCCCGTCGTCAAGTCGCAGCTGTCGGCGGCGCTGGTCGCGGACCGGCCGGCCGAGCCCGGCGTACGGACCGCGCTCGCCGCCTTCGCGGAGCCGCGGTTCCTGCACCAGACCCGTATCCGCGCCGCCGACGGCTCCGTGCGCGCCACCGACGACCTCGACGAGGCCCTGGCCGGCGGCCTCCCCGACGACGGCCCCTGGCGCGCCCACTTCCACGTACCGCTGCACGCGCCGCTGGAGCCGCCGCTGACGGCGACGACGCCGGTGCTCGAAGAGACGCTGGCGCGCCTCGTCGGCGGCCCCGCGCCGCTCACGCGGCACCTGGAAGTGGAGACGTACACCTGGCAGGCGCTGCCCGCCCACCTGCGGCCGCGCAGCCGCGCGCAGCTCGCCGACGGCATCGCCGCCGAGCTGTCCGTCGCCCGCGACCTGCTCACCTCGCTCGGCCTGAAGGAGCTGCCATGACGCCCCCGAAGCGGCTGGTCGTCGTCGACGTCGTCGGCCTCACGCCGCGCCTCCTCGACCACATGCCCCACCTGCGCGCGCTGGCCGACGCCGGCTCGAACAGCGCGCTGACGCCGCCGCTGCCCGCCGTCACCTGCACCGTGCAGTCGACGATCCTCACCGGCGAGCCGCCGGCGGAACACGGGATCGTCGCCAACGGCTGGTACTTCCGCGAGCTGGGCGAGGTCTTCCTCTGGCGCCAGCACAACGCGCTCGTCGGCGGCGACAAGCTGTGGGACGCCGCCCGGCGGGCGTACCCCGGCTACACCGTGGCCAACGTCTGCTGGTGGTACGCGATGGGCATGGACACCGACTACATCGTCACCCCGCGCCCCGTCTACTACGCCGACGGCCGCAAGGAGCCGGACTGCTACACCCGGCCGCCGGAGCTGCACGACGAACTGACCGCCGCCTTCGGCACCTTCCCCCTCTTCAACTACTGGGGGCCCACCGCGAGCATCGCCTCCTCGCAGTGGATCATCGACGCCTCGCGGCACATCCTCGACGCGTACAGCCCAGACCTCACCCTCGTCTACCTCCCGCACCTCGACTACGACCTGCAGCGCTACGGCCCCGACGACCCGCGCTCGCACGCCGCCGCCCGCGAGCTGGACGACGCGCTGGCGCCGCTGCTGGCGGACGCGCGGGCGGCGGACGCGGAGACCGTGGTGCTGTCGGAGTACGGCATCACGCAGGCCGCCAAGCCGGTGGACGTCAACCGCGCGCTGCGCAAGGCCGGGCTGCTGGAGGTCTACACCCAGGACGGCATGGAGTACCTCGACCCGTGGGCGTCGCGCGCCTTCGCGGTCTCGGACCACCAGATCGCCCACGTCTACGTCCGCGACCCCGCCGACGTCGAGGCCACCCGGGAGATCCTCACCCGGCTGCCCGGCGTCGCCGATGTCCTCTCCGAGACCGGCAAGAAGGCCCACGGCCTGGACCACCCGCGCGCCGGCGAACTGGTCGCGGTGGCGGACCCGGACGCCTGGTTCACGTACTACTACTGGCTCGACGACGACCGTGCCCCGGACTTCGCCCAGCTCGTCGAGATCCACCGCAAACCCGGCTACGACCCCGCCGAGCTGTTCATGGACCCCACCGACCCGTACGTACGCCTGCGCGCGGTCTCCGCAATCGCCCGCAAGAAGGCCGGGCTGCGCTACCGCCTGGCCGTCGTCCCGCTCGACCCCGCCCCGGTGCGCGGCACCCACGGCCGCCTCCCGGACGACGAGCGGGACGGCCCCGTGCTGATCACCACCCGGCCCGGGGCGACCTCGGGTCCCGTACCGGCGACCGACGTGAAGTCCCTGCTGCTGTCGTTGGCCGGCCTCGACTAGCCCACTCGCGCCCAAGGAGCGACGCCATGTCCACCAGACCCAGCGAAGAACTCGCCCACGCCCTCAACAGACGCAGATTCCTCGGCGTCGCCGCCGGCGCCACCGCGCGCGCCTACGGCGTCTTCGACGAGGAGAAGGGCTGCGCG
>NZ_BAAAPF010000453.1:0-4091 GCF_039531005.1 Streptomyces synnematoformans | reverse complement strand
GCCCCTGCCCGCGCCCCCGTCGGCGACGAGCCCCCCCTCGTGCGGGTGATGAGCTTCTCCGCCCGCTCGCTGCACCGCGTCCACGCCGCCGCGCCCGCCGTCCCGACCGTCTTCCTCATGCAGTTCCTCCTCCCCCGCTTCCGCGACGGCCGCCTCCCGCGCGGCGTCGGCATCGCCGGCCCGAGCCTGCGCATCGTCCGCAGCAACCCCGACTACGTCGCCCGGCTCCACCGCGCCGGGCACCGCGTCCACGTCTGGACGGTCAACGAGCCCGAGGACGTCGCCATGTGCGCCCGCCTCGGCGTCGAGGCCGTCATCACCAACCGCCCCCGCCAGGTCCGCGACCAGCTGGACCGCATCGGCTACGACACTCCGCCGACCGCCGATGCATGACTACGCGTAGTACACCGGCGCACGCACTGCGTACGGTTACGTAACGAGTGCACCAACGGTCGCCGGTTGGCCGGTTTCCGATCCACCCGGCGGGGGCATTGACTCCCTGTTGCGGGGCGAGGAGATCGTTGGGGGTGGTGATGTTCGTGGTGGCACAGCAGGCGCCGGCTTCGTCCATCGCCGTTCCCCACGGCCCGGACGGGGTGGGGCTGGCGCGGCGCCGCCTCCGCGCCGATCTGCGCGCCCGGGGGATGGCGGAGACGACGGTGGACGACGCGGTCCTCGTCCTGTCCGAGCTGCTCAGCAACGCCTGCAGACACGCCAGACCGCTGGCCACGGCCGCGGCAACCGCGGACGCGGAGGTGCTCGAACGGGCCTGCGCGGACGCCTCCCCGACGCCCGCCCCGGGCTGCGTGCCGGCGCCCGCCGCCGCCGTCCCGGCACCCGCCGCCACGGTTCCCGCCGAGCCGCCCGCCGTCCCGTCCCCCGGTACCGGGGACACCCGCGTGCGGGCCGACTGGCACGTCGACCCGGACGGCCGCGTCACCGTCGCCGTCACGGACGGTGGCGGACCCACCCGACCACTTCCCGCCACACCCTCGGTCACCGCCAAGGGCGGCCGAGGTCTGGCCATCATCTCCTCCCTCGCCTGCGACTGGGGCGTGCGCTACGACCCCGGCCCTCTCGGCGAGGTCACGGTCTGGGCGTCCCTGCCCGGCGCCTGACCCGCCCGGCCCGGCCGCCGAACCGGCCGCCGCGCCCGCACACCGCACGCTGGGACTAGGCTCCGGCGGTACGTGACACGTCCGCGCCCCGAACGGAGCAATCCAGCCATGGCGAAGAAGCGCCGCCCCCGTACGCAGGCCGCCCAGCCCGCCGCCGTGCCCGCCGGCGAGATCCCCGTCGTCGGCGCCCGCGAGCCCTGCCCGTGCGGCTCCGGCCGGCGGTACAAGGCGTGCCACGGCCGTGCCGCCGCGCAGGCCGTCACCGAGCTGGTCCGCCGGCCCTTCGAGGGGCTGGCCGGCGAGTGCGACTGGGTGGCGCTGCGCGAGCTGGTGCCCGCGGGCACCGCCGGGCTGACGCTCACCGCCGGCCTTCCCGACGACGTGCCGTCGCTCACCCTCGCCACCGTGCTGCCCATGGCCTGGCCGGCGCTGCGCCGCGACGACGGCGCGGTGCTCCTCGGGCTGCAGAACGACACCGCCTCCGGCGACATCAGCCGCGACCTGGCCGACGTGCTCCAGCGCGCGCTGACCACCGCCCCCGGCTCCCCGGTCGAGCCGGCCGGGCTTGCGGGCGGCGGGGCGGGCGGCGACGCGGCGGGCGGGCCGCGGCTGCAGGACCTCCTCGACACCTCGGTGCCGCTGCAGCCGGTCGTGCACGACGGGTTCGAGTTCTGGCTGGACGACGCGGAGTCGGCCACCGGCGAGGTCGCCGCCTCGCTGGAACGGGCCAACTCCGCGGCGATCCCCACCGCCCGCCTCGACGGCGTGGAGGCGGCGTACTGGTGCGCGGCGCCGGAGAAGAACCATCTGCGCTGGGTCATGCCGCACCCCGAGGAGCGGCTCCTGGACGCCCTCGCCCGGCTGCACGCGGCCGGCACCTCGGCGCTGGCGGACGAGACCCGGCTCGTCGGGTCATTCCGCGCGCACGGGCTCGTGGTGCCGGTGTGGGACCTGCCGTCGTCGATGACGGCGGCGGACTGCGAGAAGCCGGCCGCGGAGTTCGGAGAGCGGCTGGCGGCGGCGCTGGCCGTGACCGAGCCGCTCACGGGGACGGAGCGCAAGGCGCGCGGCGGGCTTGCGAACCGCCAGGTGACGCTCAGCTGATCAGCTGCATACCGGGTGGTATGACGGGGCCCATCATTTGACGGGAATTACGGTGTTCGAATTTGCGAAACGCCGAAGTGTTGTTACCGTCGCTTGTAGCCCGGTCGCTGGTGCATCCCCCGTCGCCAGCGGCCGGGCCTTTGTCTGCCCGGCCGCTGGCTGCGCGGCCGCCGGCGCCGCGGCGGAGTTCCGGCGGAAGTGCCCCGGACCCGCCGCCGTACGCGCCGGTCAGCCGGCGAGTCTGCTGCCCCCGTCGGGGGCCGCGGCCACCGCCTCCACCAGCACGTCGACGACCGACGCCACCGGCGGCAGCCACGGCGCGCCGCCGCCGTCCGGCCGCGGCGCCCGCTCCCAGCGGACCCGGCCGGCGCCCGTCTGCGACGGCGGCAGCGCCAGGTAGCCGCCGGCGCCGTGGAAGCCGAGGGAGGCCGGCACCCAGCCGTGCGCGCCGAGCAGCTCGCCGAGTTCGTCGTAGGCGTACGGGGCCACCAGCAGCGCCCAGCGCTCCGGCGTGGCCACCACCGGCCCGGTACGCACTCCGAGCCGGTCCAGCAGGGTCAGCGCCCGGGCGGCGGTCACCGCGGGCAGGCTGACGGCGCTCGGCGCCCGGCCGCCGGTGGCGAGCAGCACCGGCGCGTCCGGCCGCCGCTCCCACCACCAGCGGACCATGCGCGGGTCCGTGGTCGCGGCGAGCACGCCGGGGTCGTGGGGATGGGCTCCGGGTGCGGTGCACTCCGGATAGGGGCAGGCGCACGCGCGGTCGCGCGGCCGGTCGGCCGGGGCCGGCGCGGGCGCCGAGGTCCGGGTCGAGGTCGGATTCGGATTCGTGTTCGGGGTCTGCGTCCGGTCCCGGCGGCCGCGCCGCGGGGATTCGAGGCCCGCTCCGGGCACGACGGGCCACTGCCACTGCGAAGCGAACGTCAGCGCCGCGTCCGGCAGCGCCCGCTGCCCGTTACGCCTGCGCCGCTTTCCGGGATATTCGCGCATAAGCGCTCATCCTTCCGTGGCACCAGGGTCTGCTGGCCGATCACCTTGCGAGGGTCATGCAGTCACTGCGGTCTCGTTGCGGTGTCTCTGCTGCGTCGGTGCGCTGCTCGGTGCGTCGGGGCGTGCGATGGCACAGCACGCGATGGCGGAGCCCGGGCTCTGTTCTGTAGGACGCACTGCCGCCTGGGCGGGTTCCTGCCGTTGCCGGCTTGTGTGGGGACCTCCGTGTCGAAATCCAGTCGACCGCAATTGAACAGAGCACCCGTCGATTTTAAGCCAATCTCAACAGCCCCGCGGACACCACCATGCCCAAGCCGACAACACTGGACATCGCATCACCAGTCCGTGTAAATGTGGATCTATTGCGAGTGGTGCAGCATGAGATGGGGGTCTGCGATGCTGTTGAGCGCGATGCATATGCCGGTCAGGCCCGTACGGAGGGGCCGCCCCGTACCGCGGTCCGCGGGTGCGCGACCGCTGCGCGAAAGCCGTCGGCGTTGAGCACCCCACCGTTCCCGAATGTGGCTGGAATTGAGCTGCAACGGCTCCTCCGACCCGCTATCGCCCACCCTTCCGAGTCCTCCGCTGCCTCGTACGACCGCCTGTCCGCCTGGGCCGGCGACCTCACCGCGCTGCACGAGCTGACGGGACGCCTCGCCCGCACCACCGAGTTGACAGAAGCGCTGTACGAGATCGTGCGGGCCGGTGCGGAACTCGTCGGCGCGCGCCGGGGATTCGCCGTGCTGCAGCCCGCCGACGGCCGCGGCCCCGACGTCCGCGTGGGGTACGGCATCGGCGCCGCGGAGCTGGGCGCGATGGAGACCGTGCCACGCGCGTCCACGTCGTACGGACGCCTCCTCGACGCCACCGCCGCCGCCCGCC
>NZ_BAAAPF010000452.1:0-4141 GCF_039531005.1 Streptomyces synnematoformans | reverse complement strand
CCCGATCCCCCGACCCGGGCGGCAGGCCGAAGCCGGCCGCCCCCGTCAGCCCTCCCGCGCCGGCGCCGCCGGCGGCCCCGCGTCCTCCTCCCGGAAGAACGGCACCTCGGAAAGGACCTGGTCGGCCGCCGCCAGGATCTCCCCGGCGTCGTCCACCGGCGGGTGGATCCACCCGTTGATCGTCTTCTTCGCGTACGCGCCGTCCGCCCCCGTCGCCATCACCCTGCGGTCCCAGCCCCGGGTGAACACCCCGCCCGCCGCGCCCAGATGCAGGCACGTGACGTACGGCGACGGCGTGTACGGCCGCGGCGGTACGCCCAGCAGGTCGGCCGCCGCGTTGTAGCCCGCGACCTTCCCCAGCGGCGTCGCGTGCTGGCAGCACTGCATGACGACGTGCTCCGCGTCGAACGGCGCCGCCGCCACGTCGCCCGCGGCGAACACCTCGGGCAGCGCCCGCAGCCACTTGTCCACCGGCACCCGGCCGAGGTGGTCGAGGTCGTCCGAGAGGTGCCGGGTCAGCTCGTCGGCGCGCATGCCGATCGACCACACCACCGCGTCCGCGTCCACCCGGGCGCCGTCGGAGAGCACCGCGTAGCCGTCGCCGACCTCCGTCACCGTCGTCCCGAGCCGCCGCTCGACGCCCAGTTCGTCCAGCGCCGCCTCGATCGCCGCCCGCGGCCCGGGCCCCAGCGGCTCGCCGACCTCCGCCGCCGTGTCCACCAGCAGCACCCGGCCGCGCGCCGCCAGCTCGCCCGCCGCCTCCAGCCCGACGAACCCGGCGCCGACGACCACCGCGGCGTAGCCGTCGCGGCCGCGCAGGTGATCGGTGAGCCGGCGGGCGCCGTCCAGGGTGTCGATGTCGAAGAGCCGCTCGGCGCCGGGCAGGTCCGCGGGCGGCACGAGCCGGCTGCCGGACGCCAGCACCAGCCGGTCGTACCCGATCTCCCGCCCGTCGGCCACCACGACCCGGCGGCCGGTGTCGACGGCGCTCACCCTGGCCCGTACGTGCTCCACCCCGATCGGCCCCAGGATGCGGTCCAGCGCCACCGTGGCCAGGTCGGGCTCCGGCTCGTACAGCCGCGGCCGCAGCACCAGGCGGTCGTTCGGCGCGACGAGTGTGATGCGCAGGTCCGCGTCCCCGCGGGCGAGCGCGGCGCCCGCCGCGCTCCACACGCCCGCGAAACCCCCGCCGATGATCACGACGTGGTCCATCGTGTCGTCCTCCCTCAGCTTGCTCTGTGCCGACCCCCGGGGTACGGGGATCCGCAGGGAGACACAGCGGCGGGTTCAGATGTGACCGCTCCCCGGTCCGGTCCCGGTCCCGGGTCCGGGCGGGGCGAGGGCGGCGAGCGGGGCGAGCTTGTCGGGGTTGGCGAGCCGGCGGATCTCGGTGAGGCGGCCGTCGGCGATCTCCACGGTGTCCAGCCAGACGGGCGCGCCGTCGAGGTACGCCACCAGCGCGGGCTGCCCGTTGACCTCGACGAGCCGCGTCGCGTCGGGGCGTGCGATCTGCTCCGAACGGACCGTGAGCAGCGCGATCGTGTCGGCGCCCAGCACCGGCCGGCGGGCGGCGGTCACCTTGCCGCCGCCGTCCCCGACGTACACGGCGTCGGGGTGCAGCAACGCGATCAGCGCGGCCATGTCGCCGCCCTCGGCGGCGGCCTTGAACGCCCGCAGCACCCGCTCCGTCTCCGCCCGCGAGGCGGGGGGCCGCTGCCCGTCCGCCGCCCGCACCCGCGTCCGCGCCCGGGAGGCGAGCTTGCGGCTGGCGGCCGGGGTGGCGCCGAGCACGTCGGCGACCTGCGCGAACGGGAAGCCGAAGACGTCGTGCAGCACGAGCGCGACCCGCTCGGCCGGCGTCAGCCGCTCCATCAGCACGAGCATCGCGGTGCCGACCGACTCGTCCACGAGCACCTGCGCCGCGGCGTCGGGCCCGGTCAGCAGCGGCTCGGGCAGCCAGGGGCCGACGTACGACTCGCGCCGCACGCGGGCCGACCGCAGCACGTTGTACGAGGTCCGGGCGGCCAGCGTCACCAGCCAGGCGCGCAGGTCCCGGACGTCGGACAGGTCGGCGTCGGCGGCGCGCAGCCACACGTCCTGCACGACGTCCTCGGCCTCGGTGACGGTGCCGAGGATGCGGTACGCGGCGCCGAACACCGCGGGGCGGTGGGCGGTCCACTCCGCCTCCGTCAGCGTGCGGCGGCCCGGTGCCGCGGCGCCCTGCTCCATGGTCTCGGCCTCCTCACACCGGTACGCGTCGGGGTCGACGGTGTGCAGTGTAAGCAGGCGGGCAGACAGGGGGCAGGCACGCGGGTGGGGGGCGAGCGGCGGGCACGCGGCCGACGCGCGGGCCCGCGCCGCCGGCCCGGGGCGCCCCGGCCCGGGCGGGTCCCCGGCCGGTCAGTCCCCGGAGTCCCGCTCCGGCAGCGGCTGGTGGCCGGCGGGGCCGGGCGAGCGGCCGTCCGGCGGGTAGTCGCAGTCGAGGCCGGAGACCTCGTAGTCGTCGCCCTCGTTCTTCTCCTGGTCGACGACCACCGCCGCGGTGCACGCGCGGCCGTGTTCGTCGGTGAACGTCACCACCTCGCTGTAGTCCGTCGGCTGGCTGCAGCCCGCGAGCACCAGCACCCCCGCCGCGGCGGCCAGCGCCGCGCCGATCCCCCACCGTCGTCTCATGGCTCCCCCTTCGTCGTGCCCGCTCTCGCCGCCGCGGGTCGACGGTGGGATTCCCCTCCCGTGCGCCGTTCTCACGCAACGGGGGGCGGGGAGGCGGAAGTTGGCCGACCGGACGCGGACCGGACACCCGCCGTTCGCCGACCGGTGGGTCCCGCCCCGGCCCCGCCCCGGCCCGCCCCGGTCGGCTGTGCCGCCGGGGCGGGTGCCGGGCACGTGCCGGGTCTCCGGGACTGCCGCGGGGGCGTCCGCCGTGGTGACGCCCCCGCGGGACGGGCGCGTGGGTCAGTCGATCCGCGTCGGGGCCCTCTCGGTCCCGTCGCCCGTGAAGTTGCATATGGACGGGGCCATCACGTGCGCCGGGCTGGACCAGCCCGCGCACTGGTAACCGGAGTGGCCGTACCAGTCGTGGCCGAACTCGTGCGCCGCCAGCAGCGCGTCGTCGTTCACGCCGCCCAGGAACAGCGCGATGCGCTGGCCCTGGCCCCAGTTGCAGCCGACGATTCTGCCACCGCCGCCGCAGTCGGAGATGTAGCTGTTGCGGCACTCGACCGGGGTGTCGCTGCCGCTGGTCCGGTTCAGGTTGGCCCAGGCGGCGGCGCCCTGGCCGATGACGCCGGCGTAGCCGCTGCAGGATGCCGTGAGGTGGTAGGCGCGGTCGGTCGGGACCGGCCAGGCGGTGGCCCCGTACTCGCGGTCCTGCGGGCCCGCGGCCACCAGCGCCTCGAACTCCTTCGCGGTGATGCCGTGGCCCTCGCCGCCCGCGCCGCCGCCGTCGCCGGCCTCGCCGGCGCGGTCGTGCGCGGCCGCCGTCTCGGCGGTCGCGGCGCTACGGGCCTCGGGTGCCGGCGCCGCCTGCGCGCCCGGTCCGGCGAGCGCGGCGGCCAGGGCCGCGACGGCCACGAGAACGGATCTCAGGAGTGCCTTGCTCCGCATGCGTTCTCCTCTGGTTGGGGGGTGGGCAGGGCGGCAAGCCGCCCGCACACACAGATCGCACGCCCGCGGTCGGAGAACAATCCGGGAAACGGTACGTAGGGGCCACGCATTAAATTCCCCCGTGGTGCGCCGCGGCGTCCGCCACCTCCGTCCGCGAGCCGACGTCCAGCTTCCGCAGCAGCTTCGCCACGTGCTGCTCCACGGTGCGCGGCGACAGGTACAGCACGTCGGCGATCTGCCTGTTGGTGTGGCCGAGGGCCACGAGCCGGGCGACCTCGCGCTCGCGCGGGGAGAGCGCGCCGCCGTAGCCGCGTCGGCCGCGGCGGGAGGGGAGCGGGACGTGGTTGCCGCGCAGGATGCGGCGGCAGCGGGCGGCGTCGCGGACGGCGCCGAGGTCGGCGAAGCGCTGCGCCAGCTCGGCGAGTTCGCGGGCGGGAGCGGGAGCGGGAGCGGGGTCGAGGACGGGGCCAGGGGCCGGGCCGGCGGCGGAGTCGGGGGTTGGGCCGGTGGCGGGGCCGGCGGAGTCGGGGGCTTG
>NZ_BAAAPF010000451.1:0-4159 GCF_039531005.1 Streptomyces synnematoformans | reverse complement strand
CCGCCCCGCCCGCGCGCCCGCCGCAGCCCGCCGCGGCCGCGCCGGAGCCGGCCGCTCCGCGCTGGCTGCCGGGTCTTGACGTGCGGCACGCCGAGCACGGCCCCGGCTGGGTGCAGGGCAGCGGCGTGGGCCGGGTCACGGTGCGCTTCGAGGTGCCGGGCTCGAAGCCCGGGCGGGTGCGCACGTTCGCCGCCGACGACCCGGCGCTGGAGCCGGCGGACCCGCTGCCGCTGGTGCCCGGCGGCTGATCAGTCGTCCGGCCCGGCGACCTCGCCGAAGTGGCGCTCCCGGGGCTGCGGCTCCTGCCCCTGCCCGTGCGAGGGGGCCTTGGCCACGTCCGGCGGCAGCGCCAGCCCGTAGTGGTGGTAGAGCTGCAGCTCCTGCCCGGGGGAGAGGTGCCGGCCGACGCCGAAGCCCGGTGCGGCCTTGATCAGCTCCCGGTCGTAGGGCACCCGCAGCCCTTCGTCGGCCAGCTCGCTCGGCCCCAGCGGCACGAACGCGTCACGGTGGAACAGGCCCGTGCGCACCGCCGCCCACTGCGGGGTGCCGGTGGCGTCGTCGAGGTACACCTCGTCGACGGTCCCGAGCTTCTCGCCGTTGCTGTCGTACGCGCGCACGCCGATCAGGCTCCGGGGGTCGATGTCGGTCTGCACGGTGCCTCCCACGTCTCGTCACAGCTCCGCTGCCTCCACGTAACGGCACAACGCGCCCCGCGGCCACTCGGCGGGCGCCGCAGGGCGCGCCGGCGTACGCGCCCGCATCGGGCTGCGCGGGGGCGTGCGCTGGTACGCTGACCGTGGCTGCAGACCCCGTGCGGGAGAGTCCTCCGCCCGCCAGACGGAGGCGCCGAAGGAGCAACTCCTCCCCGGAATCTCTCAGGCCCCCGTACCGCACGGACGAGGTCACTCTGGAAAGCAGGGCGGGCCGCACGCGGCCCCTCCTCACCGACGGTGCAAGCCGGCGCCCCGAAGCGGGCCGGCGGTGAAGCTCTCAGGTCCGGATGACAGAGGGGGAGGCCGTACGGGTGCCCGGCACAGGGGCATCCGCGAAGGTCCGTGCGACCAGGAGGCCCCTTGTCCGAGACGAACGCCCACCGCATCCCGCTTTCCGCCCTGGAGCGCGGCGCCCCCTTCGAGCAGCGGCACATCGGCCCGGACGCGGGTGACCGGGCCAAGATGCTCGCCCAGGTCGGATACGGCTCGCTGGACGAGCTGACCGACGCCGCCGTACCCGGTCCGATCAAGGGCACCGGCGCCTTCTCGCTGCCGGCGGCCCGCTCCGAGGCCGAGGTGCTGGCCGAGCTGCGCGGGCTGGCCGCGCGCAACGAGGTGCTGACCTCCATGATCGGCCTGGGCTACCACGGCACCCACACGCCGCCCGTCATCCTGCGCAACGTCATGGAGAACCCCGCCTGGTACACGGCGTACACGCCGTACCAGCCGGAGATATCCCAGGGCCGGCTGGAGGCGCTCCTCAACTTCCAGACCGTCGTCGCCGACCTCACCGGGCTGCCCACCGCCGGCGCCTCCCTGCTCGACGAGGGCACCGCCGCCGCCGAGGCGATGGCGCTGTCCCGGCGCGTCGGCAAGGTCAGGGACGGCGTCTTCCTGGTCGACGCCGAGACACTGCCGCAGACCCTCGCGGTGCTGCGCACCCGCGCCGAGCCGGCCGGCGTCGAGGTCGTCGTCGCCGACCTCGCCGACGGCGTTCCCGCGGAGGTCGCGGAGCGCGGCGTGTTCGGCGTGCTGCTGCAGTATCCGGGCGCCTCCGGTGTCGTACGCGACCTCACGCCCGTCATCGAGCGGGCGCACGAGCTGGGCGCCGTCGTCACCGTCGCCGCCGACCTGCTCGCGCTCACCCTGCTGACCTCGCCCGGCGCGCTCGGCGCCGACATCGCGGTCGGCTCCAGCCAGCGCTTCGGCGTCCCGATGGGCTTCGGCGGGCCGCACGCCGGCTACATGTCCGTGCGCTCGACGTTCGCGCGCAGCCTGCCCGGGCGGCTGGTCGGCGTCTCCAGGGACGCGGACGGCGCGCAGGCGTACCGGCTGGCGCTGCAGACGCGCGAGCAGCACATCCGCCGCGAGAAGGCCACCAGCAACATCTGCACCGCGCAGGTGCTGCTCGCCGTGATGGCCTCGATGTACGCCGTCTACCACGGCCCCGAGGGACTGGCGGCCGTCGCCCGGCGCACCCACCGCTACGCCGCGGTCCTCGCCGCGGGCCTCAGGGCCGGCGGCGCCGACGTGGTGCACGACGCGTTCTTCGACACCGTCACCGTCCGCGTCCCCGGCCGGGCCGCCGAGGTCACCGCCCGCGCCCGCAACGCCGGCGTCAACCTCCGCCTCGCCGACGCCGACCACGTCGGCATCTCCTGCGACGAGACCACCGTCCGGGACCATCTGGCCGTCGTCTGGGACGCGTTCGGGATCGCCGGGCAGGACGTGGCGGCGCTGGACGTGGCGACCGCCGACGCGCTGCCCGCCGGGCTGCTGCGCGCCGACGAGTACCTGACCCACCCGGTCTTCCACCGGCACCGCTCCGAGACCGCCCTGCTGCGCTACCTGCGCACGCTCGCCGACCGGGACTACGCGCTGGACCGCGGCATGATCCCGCTCGGCTCCTGCACCATGAAGCTCAACGCGACCGCCGAGATGGAGGCCGTGACCTGGCCGGAGTTCGCCGGCCTGCACCCCTTCGCGCCCGCCGACCAGGCCGAGGGCTACCTGACCCTGATCCGCGAGCTGGAGGATGGCCTGGCCGCCGTCACCGGCTACGACAAGGTCTCCCTGCAGCCCAACGCAGGCTCCCAGGGCGAGCTGGCGGGCCTGTTGGCGGTACGGGCGTACCACCGCGCGAACGGCGACGAGCGCCGCACCGTCTGCCTCATCCCGTCCTCCGCGCACGGCACCAACGCCGCCTCCGCCGTGATGGCCGGCATGCGGGTCGTGGTCGTCAAGACCGCGGAGAACGGCGAGGTGGACGCGGCGGACCTGCGCGCGAAGATCGAGCAGCACGGCGACGAGCTGGCCGTGCTCATGGTCACCTACCCCTCCACGCACGGCGTGTTCGAGGAGCACATCACGGAGATCTGCGACGCCGTGCACGCCGCGGGCGGCCAGGTGTACGTGGACGGGGCCAACCTCAACGCGCTCGTCGGCCTCGCCGGGCCGGGGAAGTTCGGCGGCGACGTCTCGCACCTGAACCTGCACAAGACGTTCTGCATCCCGCACGGCGGCGGCGGCCCCGGCGTCGGCCCGGTCGCGGTCCGCGAGCACCTCGCGCCGTACCTGCCGAACCACCCGCTGCAGCCCGCCGCCGGGCCGGAGACGGGCGTCGGCCCGGTCTCCGCGGCGCCGTGGGGCTCGGCCGGCATCCTGCCCATCTCGTGGGCGTACATGAAGCTCATGGGCGAGGGCGGCCTGCGCCGCGCCAGCCAGGTCGCCGTGCTCGGCGCCAACTACCTGGCCAAGCGGCTGGAGCCGCACTACCCGGTGCTCTACACCGGCCCGGGCGGGCTCGTCGCGCACGAGTGCATCGTCGACGTACGGCCGCTGACCAAGGCGACCGGGATGTCCATCGACGACGTGGCCAAGCGCCTGATCGACTACGGCTTCCACGCCCCCACGATGTCGTTCCCGGTGGCGGGGACGCTGATGATCGAGCCGACCGAGAGCGAGGACCTGGCCGAACTCGACCGGTTCTGCGAGGCGATGATCGCGATCCGCCGCGAGATCGAGCGGGTCGCCACGGGGGAGTGGGACAAGGACGACAACCCGCTGGTCGGCGCGCCGCACACCGCGGCGCAGCTGGCGGGGGAGTGGCAGCACCCCTACGGGCGGGACGAGGCCGTCTTCCCGGCCGGGGTGAGCCCGGCGGACAAGTACTGGCCGCCGGTGCGCCGGATCGACGGCGCCTACGGCGACCGCAACCTGGTGTGCTCCTGCCCTCCGCTGGACGAATACGACGCCTGACGTACCGCCTTGGACGTACCACACCCGGCCCGGCGGCTCCCCGCCGGCCCGGTGCCGTCCGGGGCGCGCGCGTGGGTACGGGCGACCGCCCCCGGCGCGCGCCGGCCGGCGCTGCCGGGTCCGGCGCTCAGGCCGCGGCGGTCACGTCGTCGGCGTTGGGCGGCCGGGGCGGCGCCATGATCCGCCCC
>NZ_BAAAPF010000450.1:0-4181 GCF_039531005.1 Streptomyces synnematoformans | reverse complement strand
GCCTGCGCGGCGGTGACGACGAGCCCGGCGAGCACCCCCCCCGCGCCGCCGCCCGCGAGGAGCAGCGCCGCAGGGCGTGCCCGCCGTCCAGCGTCGCCCGCCTCCGCGGCGCCGGTTTCCGGCTCCGGTGCGGGTTCGGGCTCCGGTGCGGGCTCGGGCTCCACGGCCGCGGCCTCGACGCGCGCGACCACGCCCTTCCGCGGCACCTGCGGCAGATAGGCGGCACGGGGCACGGGCAGCAACTCCGTCCCCGGCACCGGTTCCTGCTCGCCGCCGGGGTCCGCCCCGCCCTCGGCGTCGTCCTCGCCGCCGGCCGCGGGCGCGCGCATGACGTACGGTCTGATCAGCCGCCGCTCGGTCCGCTGCGCGGTCGTCGGCGTGTCCGGTTCCTGCGCCGCGGCCTCCGCGCACGCGCAACCCGGCCTGCCGTCCTCCTTGAGCGGCGCGAAGCACCGCGGACATCCGTCGGATGGCACTGGCGTTCCCCTCCAGTTCGATGCCGACGATTATGCAAGCAGGTTGCGGTTCCCGCGGCCCCTTCGCCCCCGGCCGCTCGCCGATCGGGTCGGTCGAATCACCCCACGGCGCGACGAATCCGTCGCATACTGGCGTCGCCCCCCGCACGGCCGAGGCTCTCGGCTGCCCTCGGGGAGGCCCCACATGGACAACGACCGCACCTTCGGCGTCACCGCCTGGATCATCACGTTGACCATCGCGGTCGTCGCGCCGCTGGCGGTGGTGCTCTATCTCCTGCTGTAGACCCGCCGACGACCGCCCGTAGCTACGTAGTTAGGAAAGTTTCCTTCCAGTCTTGACGGCGTGGGGAAAGGTCCCTAGCTTTCCGGCCACACCCATCTGCGCTCCGGATGGCATGACCCCCACACACTGGAGACCCCCATGCGAAGGACCAAGCCCCTCCTGCTCGGTTCCGCAACCGCCGCGACCGCGGCCCTGCTCCTCGCCCTCACCCCGCAGCTCAGCGCCGGAGCCGACGAGGGCCCCGGCGCCGGCACCCGGGACGCCCGCGGCTCCCGCGACGCGCCGGCCGCCGCGCCGGCCGCCGCCCCGCTTGGCTCGCCCGTCGCCGAGAACGGCCGCCTGGCGGTCTGCGACACGAAGCTGTGCAACCAGGACGGCCGGGCCGTCCAGTTGAACGGCATGAGTTCGCACGGCACCCAGTGGTTCGAGCGGTGCCTCACCGACGGCTCCCTCGACGCGCTGGCCCACGACTGGGACGCGGACGTGCTGCGCGTCTCCACCTACGTCCAGGAAGGCGGCTACGAGACCGACCCCGAGCGGTTCACGGAGATCGCACAGCGCGTCGTCGACCAGGCGATCGAGCGCGGCATGTACGCCGTCATCGACTGGCACATGCTCAGCCCCGGCGACCCGAACGCCAACACCGAACTCGCGAAGCGCTTCTTCACCGACATGGCCGCCAGGTACGCCGACCAGCCGGGCGTCTTCTACGAGATCGCCAACGAGCCCAACGGCGTCGGCTGGGCGTCGGTCAAGTCGTACGCCGAGGAGATCATCCCCGTCGTCCGGCGGCACGACCCCGACGGCGTCGTCCTCGTCGGCACCCGCGCCTGGTCCTCCTTCGGCGTCTCCGACGGCGCGGACGAGCGCGAGGTGATCGAGAACCCCGTCGACGCCGACAACATCATGTACACGTTCCACTTCTACGCCGCCTCGCACGGGGACGAGTACCTGCGGACGCTCTCCCGCGCCGCCGACGAACTCCCGGTGTTCGTCACCGAGTTCGGCACCCAGAACTACGCGGGCGAGGGCGCGAACGACTTCGCGATGTCGCAGCGGTACCTGGACCTGATGAGGGAGAAGGGCATCTCCTGGACCAACTGGAACTTCTCCGACGACCACCGCTCGGGCGCGGTGTTCCGGGAGGGCACCTGCAACGGGGACGAGTGGACGGGCACCGGCGTGCTGAAGGAGGCCGGGGTCTGGATCCGGGACCGCATCAGGGAGTGACGGCGCACGCGCGAAGACCGCGGGACCGGCCCGGAGCGGGCCGGTCCCGCGGCGGTTCCCCCACCCCTGGGGGAGGGCTGCCCGGCCCGTCCGGTCAGCCGACGTTGATGTTGGAGTTGCCGCTGCTCTGGTAGCCCTCCGTCGCCATGATCATGTAGTAGGCGAAGTTGCCCAGCTGCATCCCGGCCCGGGCCCAGGCGTCGAAGTGCGCGCCGGTGTTGATCGTGCCGCCCACCCGCTTGGACCGGTTGACGCTCCAGAACTGCGGGAAGGTCGCGGTGCCCTCGACGGACGGGGCGTTGTACCGCATCGTGCGATAGATGTCGTACGTGACCCCGTCGCTGCTGACCGAGCCCCTGCCCTCGCCGGTGGGCCGGTACGTGCCGTAGCTGTCGACGATGTAGTACTCGACGAGCGGGTTCGAGGTCCAGCCGTAGAGGCAGAGGTAGCCGTTGCCGGACGGGTTGAAGCTGCCGGAGTAGCCCACGTTGCGGCGGCTGCCGTTGCTCCAGCCCTTGCCGCAGACGAAGTTGCCGGTGTTGCCCCACGAGGTGCTGTAGTTGCCGCCGCCGCCCAGGGTCATCGAGACCGTGCCCTGCGCGTCGGTCCAGAACGAGTAGAAGTACCCGTTGTGGTTGCCCGTCTGGTTGGTGGTGATGGTCTGGGCCTGCGCGGCTCCGGCGGACGCGAAGGTCGCCGCGGACGCGCCGAGTACGACTGCTCCGGCGCGGCCGGCGAACTGCCGGCGGCTCAGACCGTGGGGGGTGCCGTTCGTGTTCATTCTTCCTCCTCGTCGCGGCAGGCGGAGGGCCTGCCGTCGGGCCAGGGTGGCGCCGAACGGGTCATGCGCCGCCAGTGTTGGACCGCCGGGGGAGGGTGTCAACAGTTTCGACCGCAATTCCGAAACATTACTGCGCGGCTACGCGGGGGTGCGAGTGACGTCCGTGCAGCTCACATGGATGTTCCTGGTGAGGGCTGCGGGGTTCCTCGATCCAGTCAGGGTTTCGAGATCGCTTGTGGTGCCCGGCAGGAGCGAAACTTTCGTTCGCCGGGTCGGCGGTCTGCGGTCACGTGACCTGGTCGGAGCGGCCGAGGTAGCGGAACGCGCCGCCGCGGGCCTCGTAGAGGAAGCTGGCCTCTTCCGCACGCAGGAGATGCAGCAGGCCGCCGCTGAAACGGATCGGCTTGGCGACGCCCGTGTGGCTCACCTCGACGATCCGCTCGGCGACCTGCCCGGCGACGATGTCCGGGCCGCCGCCCAGCGCGCCGAGCGCGGTCGCGATCAGGTGCACGGCGTCGTACGCCTCGGCGGCCCACCGGGGCGGCGTGCCGTCGTAGCGCTCGCGGTACGCGGCCGTGAAGGCGCGGGCCGCCTTGGTCTTCGCCTGCTCCGCCGCCGTGTACGGCGCGCCGAACACCCAGCCCTCGGCCGCCTCGCCGGCCTCGCGCAGGAACGCCGGCCGCATGACCGGCTCGTACGACGTCCGCGGGCCCTCGAAGCCCGCCTCGGCGACCGCGCGTGCGCACGCCGCCGCGCGCTCCGGGGCGAGGCCGACGTAGACGACGGCCTCCGGCCGCGTCGCCAGGGCCGCGGCGACGGCCGCGTCGAAGCCGGCCGACGGCGCCGCCGGGTGGAAGCCGATGTCGCCCTCGCCGGGCGGCGTCTGGCGCAGGGACTCCAGGATCTTCCGGGTCGCGTCGCCCGCGGCCTCGTCCTCCACCACGGCGGTGCGCACCACGCCGCGCACCCGGGTCAGGTAGTCGAGTGTCGGCAGGTGGTGGTATGCCCCCGACAGCCGGGTGACGACGAAAGACTGGATCTCGCCCGTGGACACCCCGGCCGCGTCGGAGTCGACCGACACGTCCACGACCGGCATCGACTCCGCCCCGTACAGCGGCAGCGCGGCGCGCAGCGTCCGGACCGTCGTCGGGCCGAGCACCGCGCGGACCGACTGCTCGCGCAGCACCCGGCGCGCCACGTCCCGGGCCCGTTCGGCCTGGCCGCCGTCGTCGAAGGGGACGAGGGAGAGCCGGAAGCCGGCGTCGCTGCGGGCGTTGTGCTGCGCCACGGCGAGCCGGGCGCCGCGCTCGTGCGCGATGCCGGCCGCCTTGTGACCGCCCGTCAGGGCGGCGTGCAGGGCGATGGCGTGGGTGGGCAGGTTCCGCGGGGCGCCGCCGCCCTCGCCGGAGCC
>NZ_BAAAPF010000449.1:0-4197 GCF_039531005.1 Streptomyces synnematoformans | reverse complement strand
TGCCGGTGCCGCCGCGGCCGCCGGGGCCGGGGCCTGGGCCTGCGGGGCGGCGGGCGCGGGGGCCGCCGCGGCGCCGCCGGTGCCGTCGTCGATCACGGCCAGCTCGGCGCCGACCTCGACGGTCTCGTCCTCGGCCACCTTGATGGAGGACAGCACTCCGGCGGCGGGGGAGGGGATCTCGGTGTCGACCTTGTCGGTGGAGACCTCAAGCAACGGCTCGTCGGCCTCGACACGCTCGCCCTCGGCCTTGAGCCAGCGCGTGACGGTGCCCTCGGTGACGCTCTCGCCGAGCGCCGGCAGGGTTACGGAAACCGCCATGGTTTCGGTTGCTCCTAACGATCTTTGCGGATGGTGGGCGTGTCCGTTGCTCAGTCGTGAGCGTGCAGCGGCTTGCCGGCGAGCGCGAGATGGGCCTCGCCGAGCGCCTCGTTCTGCGTCGGGTGCGCGTGGACGAGCTGCGCCACCTCGGCCGGCAGCGCCTCCCAGTTGTAGATCAGCTGCGCCTCGCCGACCTGCTCGCCCATGCGGTCGCCGACCATGTGCACGCCGACCACCGGGCCGTCCTTGACCTGCACGAGCTTGATCTCGCCCGTGGTCTTGAGGATCTTGCTCCGGCCGTTGCCCCCCAGGTTGTACTTCAGCGCCACGACCTTGTCCGCACCGTACGTCTCCTTCGCCTTCTCCTCCGTGATGCCGACGGACGCGACCTCCGGGTGGCAGTACGTCACCCGCGGGACGCCGTCGTAGTCGATCGGCACCACGTCCAGGCCGGCCAGCCGCTCCGCGACCAGGATGCCCTCTGCGAAGCCGACGTGCGCGAGCTGGAGGACCGGCGTCAGGTCGCCGACGGCGGAGATCGAGGGCACGTTCGTGCGCTTGTACGGGTCGGTCAGGACGAAGCCGCGGTCCATGGCCACGCCCTGCTCCTCGTAGCCCAGCCCCTGCGAGACCGGCCCGCGGCCCACCGCGACCAGCAGCACCTCGGCCTCGTACTCCTTGCCGTCCGCCAGGGTGACCTTGACGCCGTCCGCGGTGTACTCCGCCTTCTCGAAGAAGGTGCCCAGGTTGAACTTGATGCCGCGCTTGCGGAAGGACCGCTCCAGCAGCTTGGAGCTGTTCTCGTCCTCGGCGGGCACCAGGTGCTTCAGGCCCTCGATGATCGTCACGTCGGTGCCGAAGGACTTCCACGCGGAGGCGAACTCCACGCCGATGACGCCGCCGCCCAGCACGATCGCCGACTTCGGCACCCGGTCCAGGACCAGCGCGTGCTCCGAGGCGATGATGCGGTCGCCGTCGATCTCCAGGCCCGGCAGCGACTTCGAGTACGAGCCGGTGGCGAGCAGCACGTGCCGCCCGTCGTACCGCTTCCCGTTCACGTCCACCGAGGTCGGCGAGGACAGCCGGCCCTCGCCCTCCACGACGGTGACCTTGCGGGAGGCGATCAGCCCCTGCAGGCCCTTGTAGAGGCCGGCGACCACGCCGTCCTTGTACTTGTGCACGCCGGCCATGTCGATGCCGTCGAGCGAGGTGTTCACTCCGAAGGATGCGCCTTCGCGCGCCTGGTCGGCGAGCTCCCCGGCGTGCAGCAGCGCCTTCGTCGGGATGCATCCGCGGTGCAGGCAGGTGCCGCCCACCTTGTCCTTCTCGATCAGGGCGACGTCAAGACCCAGCTGGGCACCCCGCAGGGCGGCGGCATAGCCGCCGCTGCCGCCTCCGAGGATCACCAGGTCGAAAACGGTGCTGGCGTCGTTCGCCACGTCACGTCCTCCATGCATGTGCGCCGGTGGCCGGCCGTGGTGCGGCCGGGCGGCGGCTCCTTTACGGCCGCTCTACTACTGAGGCCCTGTCCTGCCATCAGCCATCTTCGCACTTGTCGCCGGAAGGCGGAGACGCGGGCCGCGCCCCGCCGGCTGGCGGACCGGTCGCCGGCGGGGCCGCGGGGCACGTCAGGCCAGGTCGCCGTGGGCCGCCTGCTCCGCGATCGCGACCAGGGTGCGCACCGCCGAGCCGGTGCCGCCCTTGGGGGTGTAGCCGAACGGGCCGGAGGTGTTGAAGGCCGGGCCCGCGATGTCCAGGTGCGCCCAGGTGATGCCGTCGCCCACGAACTCCTCCAGGAAGAGGCCGGCCACCAGCCCGCTACCCATCCGCTCGCCCATGTTGGCGATGTCCGCGATCGGCGACTCCATGCCCTTCTTCAGCTCCGGCGGCATCGGCATCGGCCAGGACTGCTCGCCCGCCGCCTCGGCGAGCACGTGGATCCGGGTCCGGAAGGCGTCGTCGTTGGCCATGATCCCGAACGTGCGGTTGCCGAGGGCCAGCACCATGGCGCCGGTGAGCGTCGCCACGTCGACCATGTAGTCGGGCTTCTCCTCCGACGCCTTCGTCAGCGCGTCCGCGAGGACCAGCCGGCCCTCGGCGTCGGTGTTCAGCACCTCGACGGTCTTGCCGCTGTACATCCGCAGCACGTCCCCGGGGCGGGTGGCCGAGCCGGACGGCATGTTCTCGGCGAGGGCCAGCCAGCCGGTGACGTTCACCGGCAGCTCCAGCCGGGCGGCGGCCGCGACCGCGGCGAGCACGGCGGCGGCGCCGCTCATGTCGCACTTCATCGTCTCGTTGTGGCCGGCGGGCTTGAGCGAGATGCCGCCCGAGTCGTACGTGATGCCCTTGCCGACCAGCGCGATCGTCTGCTTCGCCTTCGGGTGCCGGTGCTCCAGCCGCACCAGCCGCGGCGGGGTCTGCGAGCCCTGGCCGACGCCGAGGAGGCCGCCGAAGCCGCCCTTGGCGAGCGCCTTCTCGTCGGTCACCGCGACCTTGAAGCCGTGCTCCTTGCCGGCCTGCTGGGCGGCGGCGGCGAAGCCGGTGGGGTCGAGGTCGTTCGAGGGGGTGTTGACCAGGTCGCGGGCGCGGTTGACCTCGGCGGCGAGCACGGTGGCGCGCTCGGCGGCGGCGCGGTGCGCCTTGTCGCGCTTGCCGCCGACGAGGGCGATCTCGGCGAGCGGGGCCTTGGCGCCGGCGCCGTTCGCCTTGTTCTTCCCCGCCTTGCCGCCCTTCGCGCCCCCGGCGCCCTTGCCGTCGCCGGCGTTGTCCGTGCCGGCGGTGCCGCCGTCGCGGTAGGAGTTGAACGCGTACGCGCCGAGCAGCGCGCCCTCCGCCACCGCGGCGGTGTCGTCCGCGACGTCCAGCGGCAGCGCGAACGCCGCCTTCTTCGTCCCGGCCAGCGCGCGGGCGGCGCTGCCCGCGGCGCGGCGCAGGGCCTCCGTGTCGTAGGCGGCGCCCTTCTCCGGCACGGCGCCGAGGCCGACGGCGACGACGAGGGACGCCTTCAGCCCGTCGGGCGCGGGCAGCTTCGTGACCTCGCCCTCGCCGCCGGACGCCCCGAGGGCCTCCAGCACGGCGCCCAGCTTGCCGCCGAACGCCTCGTCGACCGCCTCCGCACCGGGCGCCGGCACGGGGCGGCCCTTCGGGCCCTTGGCCACACCCACGACGACGGCGTCCGCGCGCAGGCCGGCGGCGGACGAGGAACTGAGAGTCAGAGCAGTCACGGTGGTTCGAATCCATTCTCGGGCGAAGGCGGCTCGGGGGTGCATGGCGCATCGTATGCGGTACGGGCCCCGCCCGGGGTGGCGGCCCCGCGGCGGGTTTCCCCGCGGGGCCGCAGGTGGCGGGGATCCGCCGCGGGGCGCGGGTCGCCGCGGGCGCCGTCCCCGGGGAGCGGATCGGATCCCGTGCGGTGGCGTGCCCGGGATCGCATCGCCCTCCACCGCGCCGGGGGACACGCCCGGGCCGGACGCCGTCCGGTTCCGGCGCGTTCTGCCGCCGGGTGGAGGGACGCGGCGCGGACGGGCCCGGGGCCTGCCCGGAGACCGGTGCGGACCGGCGGGTGGACGGTGCGGTCTCCGGGTGGTCCGTCGCCGGGCGGAGGGACGCGGCGAGTTGATGCTCCCGCGGCGCGCGGTGTGCGGTGCGCCGCGCGCGTGTGCCGTCAGGCCGGCCCCAGGACGGCGACGACCAGGGCGGTGGTCGCGGCGGTCTCGGCCAGCGCGCCGAAGACGTCGCCGGTGACCCCGCCGAGACGGCGTACACAGTGGTGCCGCAGCAGCTCGGCGCCGGCGAGCGCGGCGGCGACCGCGAGGGCGGTGTGCAGCGCCGCGGGCGGACCGGCGACGACGCCTGCCGCGGCGGCCGGGACCGCGATGG
>NZ_BAAAPF010000448.1:0-4218 GCF_039531005.1 Streptomyces synnematoformans | reverse complement strand
CTCCGTGCCCGCGGCGCCGCCGTCCCCCGCACGCCGCGGGCGGGTCGCTCCCGGCCGGCGGCGCGGCTTGCCGCCGCCGCGGGAGCGGTCGTCGTCGAACGGAATGACCTTCGCGTCAGCCATCGTGCACCGACTCCTTCGCAACGCCGTCCGCCTTCGCCGGGGCCCGTACGTCGTCCGTCAGCCCCAGCAGCTCGCCGACCGCGTCCACGGCCCGCCCCACCTCGCCCGGCGGCAGCAGCCCGGCCGCGCGCCCGGCGGCGAAGTCGGCGAACGCCGCCGGCGTCGAGTACCTCGGGGTGAAGCCGAGCAGCTCGCGCATCTGCGCCGTCTCCACCACCCGCCCGTGGGTCAGCAGCCGGATCTGCTCCGGCGAGAAGTCCGTCATCCCCGCCGACCGCAGCGCCGAGCCGACCCACGTCACCGCGGGCAGCGGCACCGGGACCGTGGGGCGGCCGAGCCGCCGGGCCGCCTGGGACAGCAGCAGCACGCCCTCGCCGGCGATGTTGAACGTGCCGCTGTTGATCGTGCCGCGGCGCGGCTCGCCGGCCGCGAGCACCAGCACGTCGATGACGTCGTCCTCGTGGACGAACTGCAGCCGCGGGTCGTAGCCGAGGACGGTCGGCAGCGCCGGCAGCGCCAGATACTCGGCGAGCGGCGTGTCCACGCGCGGGCCCAGGATGTTCGCGAACCGCAGCACGCACACGGCGACGTCCGGCCGGCGCCGGGCGAACCCGCGCACGTACCCCTCGACCTCCACCGCGTCCTTCGCGAAGCCGCCGCTGGGCAGCGCCTTGGGCGGCGTGCTCTCGGAGAACACCGCGGGGTCGCGGGGCGCCGACCCGTAGACGCTGGTCGTGGACTTCACGACGAGCCGCCGCACGCGCGGCGCCTGCTGGCAGGCGCCGAGCAGCTGCATGGAGCCGATGACGTTGTTCTCCTTGACCGCGGCCCGGCCGCCGCGGGCGAGCGGGGTGCCGGTGACGTCCATGTGCATCACGGTGTCGACGCCGTGCTCGACGAGGATCCGGGCGAGCACGGGATGGCGGATGTCCGCGGGGATGAACTCGGCGCCGCCGAGCTGGTGCTCGGGTGCCCGCGCGTCGACGCCGATGACGCGGTCGACGTCCGGCTCCCGCAGCAGCCGGCGGACCAGGCGGCCGACGAGGGGGCGGGCGACGCCGGTGACGAGCACGGTCCTGCCCACTGGCCTCCGCCTTTCTCTCCCTGCCGCTGTCTCCCTGCCGCACGCTGCCTGACGTCGCCTGACGTCGCCCGACGCCCGTACGGTCGCCCCACCGTACCCGCAGTACCCCGCCGCGACCCGCAGCACAACGCACAACCGCCGCCCACCCGCCGGGAAGGCGGACGGACGGCGGTACGGGTGCGGGCTACCGCTTACTTCTTGTTGCGGCGCTGCACTCGCGTGCGCTTGAGCAGCTTGCGGTGCTTCTTCTTCGCCATCCGCTTACGCCGCTTCTTGATCACAGAGCCCACGGGTACCCTCGCTCACTTCTCTCCGTCGGGGTGGGCGGGCAAGGGCCCACACGTCTTACAGGGGCCCAAGCCTACCCGGGCGAGCTGGATTGACGTAATCGAGGGTGCGCAACCGGTCGGACCCGTCAGGCGGACTCCACCCCCACATACGACTCGCGGAGGTATTCGTGCACGGCCTGCTCCGGCACCCGGAAGGACCTCCCCACCCGGATCGCCGGCAGATGGCCGCTGTGCACCAGCCGGTACACGGTCATCTTCGACACACGCATCACCGCGGCCACTTCGGCCACGGTCAGGAACACAACCTCGTTGAGAGGCTTATCGTTTGCAGCCATGACACACCTGAACCTTCCGCACATGACGGACACCGGCTTCCCCTCCGGTGCCTCCTCCTCGCATGCGCGCTCCTCCCCAGATTAGGGGCGGGTGATGCAAGTGGGGAAGAGGAGTAGCGATCGCATGGCTACAGTGACAGACGGGCGTGTTTGAGCACATATTCGGCCAGCGGCCCGTAGCTGTCCGATTGCGCAGAGTCATCAAGCGGCACCACGACGGGCACCCGGCCCTCCACCTGGGCGACGAAGAGTGCCGGGTCGTCCGCGTCCGCCAGACCGATGGCCTCGATGCCCAACTGACCAGCCCCGCAGGCCCATCCGTGGTCCCCCACCACGAGCCCGGGCAGCGGCCCGCCGGCACCTGCCGCGGCACCGAGTGCCGCACGCAGGGGAAGCGGAGAGTGAGTATGGACCCCCCTGGTCACGGTCGGAGCGGAGGGGTTCGGGTCGCTCACCACGGCAACGCTCCCGGGGTAGTTGAGGCGGTATGTGCGTACGCCGAATCGGGTCGTTATGTCGACATCTCTGCCCTCTCCGGGGGTGAGGACAACGCACCCGGCCGCCGAGAGCGCCGCGGCCAAAGGGGCGTAGAAGCCGAGGAGGCGATCGGGATGACCGGTCCCGAACAGCACCGCCTCGCCGCCGCCGGCGGCGCCGCGCAGCCGCTCGGCGAAGGCGCGCAGGGCGGCGATCGTACGGTCCGGATCGATGACCTCGCCGCCCGAGATCCGGCCCGGATCCCCGCTCGCACCGCAGCGTTCGGCCATCAGGCGCAGCAACTCGGTCACGGACCAGTCGCGTTCCGGTTCGAGGCCGAGCAGCACCCGGGGATCGCGGGCCGCGAACTGCCGGCACCTGCGGAGGCTCTTGTCCCGGCTCGTCGCCACCGGCCCGGCGATTCCCGTCGCCAGCAGATGCCTACGCAAAACGGGGGCGTCGGTCAACACCCGGCCCACTCTGGCCGCCGTTACGGGCGGAACGGGCGGCTTCGCGAATATTTCGCCCGCACGGTGCGCGCAGGAGCCACGTCCATACGATGCGGCCACAGGGCACGCCCGCGAGGGAGGACGCGCACGCGGTCGGCAACCGCCGTCAGGGCAGCAGACCGTGCGCCGGGAACACCGCCCGCCGTGCGGCGCGCACGGCCCGGTCGAGCGGCGAGCCCGGGTCGTAGCCCGCCTCCCAGTCCGACCAGCCGGCCTCGCGCCCGTCCGTCATCCGGTACGGCGCCTGCTGCCCGGTCCGCCGCAGCGCCTCCGCCCGCCAGTCCTCCGGCAGCTCCGTCGTCGGCGGCACCGGCCGGCCGGAGGCGATGGCGCACAGATGCGCCCAGGAGCGCGGCACGACGTCCACGACGGCGTACCCGCCCCCGCCGAGGGACAGCCAGCGGCCGTCCGCACACTCGTGGGCCAGGGCGTGGCAGGTCTCCATCACCGCACGCTGCGCGTCGAGACTCACCGCAAGATGCGCCAGCGGGTCCTCCGCGTGCGTGTCGGCCCCGTGCTGCGACACGAGCACCTGCGGGCGCCAGGCGCGCAGCAGCTCGGGCACGACGCTGTGGAACGCCCGCAGCCACCCCGCGTCGCCGGTCCCGGCCGGCAGCGCCACGTTCACCGAATGCCCCTCGGCGGCGTCGCCACCGGTCTCCTCGGGCCAGCCGGTCTGGGGGAAGAGCGTGCTGGGATGCTCGTGGACAGAGACGGTCAGCACCCGCGGGTCGTCCCAGAACACCGCCTGCACCCCGTCCCCGTGGTGCACGTCCACGTCGACGTACGCCACCCGCTCTACGCCCAGCTCCAGCAACCGGGCGACGGCCAACGCCGCGTCGTTGTAGACGCAGAACCCCGAAGCCGACCCGGGCATCGCATGATGCAGCCCGCCGGCGAAGTTCACCGCGTGCGCCGCCCGCCCCTCCCACACGGCCTCCGCCGCCGCCACGGACTGCCCGGCGATCAGCGCCGACGCCTCGTGCATCCCCGCGAACGCCGGATCGTCCATCGTCCCCAGCCCGTACGAGGGATCCGCCGACTCCGGCGCCGCGGACGCCTGCCGCACGGCGTCGATGTAGTCCTGCCGGTGCACAAGCCGCAGCGTCGACTCCCCGGCGGCGGGCGCCGCGACGACATCGACGTCGACCGCCTTGTCGATGCCCAGCTCCTCGACAAGACGCATGGTCAGCGCCAACCGGACGGGATCCATGGGGTGTTCGGGACCGAAGTCATACGCCGTGACTGCCTGGTCCCACATCAGGTGCGCGCGGCCGCTCATAGCGGTCACCGTAACGCACGAAAGCCGCCCCGGGCGAAGAGCCCGGGGCGGCTTCCATGAAGAATTGTTCGGCGGTGACCTACTCTCCCACACGGTCCCCCGTGCAGTACCATCGGCG
>NZ_BAAAPF010000447.1:0-4242 GCF_039531005.1 Streptomyces synnematoformans | reverse complement strand
GTCGGGGGCGGGGTGGGCGCCGCCCTGGCCGGGGGCGGCCTGCTGCGGGATACGGGCGCGCTCGGCGTCGCCCGCGGCGGCGACGGCGGTCGCGGGGCCGGCCGCGGCGGCGGGGGCGGCGGGGGCGCCGTCGTCCGGGACGCGGCGGCCGTCGATGTCCTCCTGGACGGCGTCGGGCACCGCGCGGTAGCCGGTGCAGCGGCACAGGTTGCCGCTGAGCGCCCGGCGGGCCTCCAGCTCGCTGGGCGTGTGGTTGCCCTCCAGCAGGTCGTGCACGGTCATCGCCAGGCCCGGCACGCAGAACCCGCACTGCACCGCGCCCGACGCCGCCAGCGCCCGCTGGACGTCGGAGTGCACGCCCTGGTCCGCCAGGCCCTCGACGGTGCGGATCTCCGCGCCCGCGGCCGTCGCCGCCGGCACCAGGCACGCCGCCACCAGCCGGCCGTCGACCTTCACCGAGCACGCGCCGCACTCGCCCTGCGAGCAGCCGTCCTTCGCGCCCGCGAGCCCGAGCCGCTCGCGCAGCACGTACAGCAGCGACTCCCCGATCCACGCGCCGGTGACCGGGCGGTCGGCGCCGTTCACGCGGAGCACGTACGAGGCCAGCGGGTGTTCGTCGGGCGGCGGGGCGGGGGCGCTGAGCGGGACGGGGACCGGCTCCTCGGGCCCGGCGGTGTCGGGGCCCGCGCCGGTGTCGGCGTCCGTGCCGGTCGCGGCGTCCATCCCGGCGTCCGTCGCGGCGTCCGTCCCCGGGTCCGGGTCCGGGCCGTCCTCCGTCCACCCGGGCACGTGCCCGGCCCCCGGCGGCGTGTGCTCCCTGGCGTCGCCGTCCGGCTGCCCGGCGGCCGGGGAGCGGTCGTGCAGCGCGTACTCGCCGGAATCCTCCGGCAGGTCGTCGGGGGCGGTCGGGATCGACCAGGACGGCGCCGTGCGCTCGCCCGGCCGCACCGGGCGCCACGCGCTGATCTGCCCCTCGACGGGCGGCCCTTCGCGGTCGGCGGGGTGCGGCGCGGGTCCCGGGGGGACGTCGCCGTAGGAGCCGTCGCCGTACGGGCCGTCGCCGCCGTCGGCGTGGGCGGCGGCCCCGGGCCACGGGTCCGCGCCCGGGTCGTGGTCGGCCGGGTAGCCCGCGGGCCCGGCGCTCCACCGGGCGCCGTCGTGGTCCGCGTCCCGCGGCGGTCCGTACGGGGCGGCGCCGGGGCCCGGTTCCGTCCCCGCCGCGCCCTGCGCGTACGCCTCGGCCCCGGCCGCCGTCGCCCCGCGCCGGCTCTCCGCCACCGCGCGCATGCCCGCCTGCCCGAAGCCGCCCGCCCCGGGCCCGCCCCCGGGCCGCCGGCCCGCACCCGGACCGGCTCCCTGCTCGTACCCGTACGCCTCGTCCGGGCCGTACTCCTCGGGGACCCCCTGTGCCTCCTGGCCCTGCAGCCCGTCCGGGATCTGGAACTGCCCCGTCTCCCCCGGGTCCGTCGCCGGGACCGCTATCGGCGGCGGCACGTACCCGTGCCCCGGCGCGGCCAGCGGCGCGCCCGCGTCGCCCTCGGGGAACACCTCCGGCGGCAGCTGCACGAACGCCGTGGCGTCCGGGTCGCCGTCCGCGCCCTGCGGCATCGGCTGCCAGCCGCCGGCGCCGTACTGCGGCTGCTGCTCTCCGTCCGTCCGGTCCCGGCTCACGACAGCGCCCTCCCCAGTGCCCGGCGCGCCAGCGCCGACACCGTCCGCCGCAGGTGCAGCGCCGCCGCCGGCAGCCGCGGCGGCTCCTCGCCCTCCGCCGCGGGCGGCGGGTCGGGGATGCACGCGGCGGCGACGTACTCGCCGAAGGCCGCCAGCGCCTCCGGGGGCAGCCCGCGGTGGCCGTCCCAGTCCATCAGGCCGGCGACCCACTGCTCGGCCTCCATCGGCCGCAGCGGCGTCGGCGCCACCGCGCCGACGGCACACCGCACCGAGCGGTGCGCCGGGTCGAGCACCAGCGCGACCGAGGCGACGGCGCGCCCAGGCCCGGTGCGCCCGGTGGCCTTCAGGAACACCTGCGGGGCGTGCAGCAGCGGCGCCCGTACGAACGCGACCAGCTCGCCGGGGCGCAGCATCTCCACGCCCGCGAGCAGGTGGCTGACCGGGATCTCGCGGTGCCCGCCGGTGGTCTCGGCGATCACCACGGTGGCGTCGAGCGCGGCGAGCACCGGGAGGGCGTCGCCGGTGCGGTCGGCGGAGGCGATGTTGCCGCCGAGCGTGCCGGCGTTGCGCACCTGCGGCGGGCCCGCGGCGCGGGCGGCGGCGGCGAGCGCCGGGATGAGCGCGGCGAAGTCGGGCCGGCCGATGCGCGCGTGGGTCAGGCCGCTGCCGAGGAGGGCGGCGCCGTCCTGGTAGTGCCAGCCGCGCAGCTCGCTGATCCGGCCGAGGCCGACGAGGGCGGAGGGGCGCAGCAGACCGGCGTTGACGGCGGCCATGAGGTCCGTCCCGCCGGCGACGGGCACGGCGGCGGGCATGGCGGTGAGCGCCGCGACCGCTTCGTCGAGCGAGTCCGGCAGCACCACCGTCTGCGCGGCCTGCGGTGCATGCGTGGTCAACCCTGCTGCCCCTTCCGCAGTGTCCCCCCTGGAGTTCCGGCCGTTCCGCCGTACGGTACGGGCTCCCGGCCGGGACGAGGCAACTCTGGCACATCCGTCACGGTCCGGGGCCGCCTGAAGGCGGCGCGGAAGAACACGAGCGTACCCCGCTCGGCACCCAACTCGCGGGCCCGGATTGGCACCTCGTCGGCGCCGAGTGGGGATTGTCACTCTTCGGGGAGTCTTGTACGACTTCCGGAGCAGCGCGGCGGCTCACACGATCGGGGGCGGCCCTTCGATCGGGCGTCCGAGCACCCCCGGGCGCTGCTGCCAGGGCCGCGGGCCGCCGGGCGGGCGGTAGTCGACGCCGAGCGCGTCGAGGCGCCCGTAGTGCTCCTCCATGCGGGCCGCGAAGCCGGCGAAGTCCCGCTCCGCGGACGGCGGCAGCGCGGACCAGGCGACCTCGGCGAAGGCGGCGAGCCGCGGATACACCTGGTAGTCGAAGCGCTGCGGGCTCTCCAGCACCTCGCTCCAGACGTTGGCCTGGGTGCCGATGACGTGCTCCGCCGCGGCATCGTCGCTCTGCAGCTGCGGCGGCACGGGCTCGAAGCGGTAGACGTCCTCCAGCGTGCGCACCTGCGCGATGGGCACGGGCTCCTCCGGGGCGCCCGATTCGCGGTAGTTGAGGTAGACCTGCTGCTCGGGGCACATGACGACGTCGTGGCCCGCGCGGGCGGCGGCGATGCCGCCGGCGTAGCCGCGCCAGGAGGAGACGGTGGCGCCCTCCGCGAGGCCGCCTTCGAGGATCTCGTCCCAGCCGATGAGGCGCCGGCCGCGGTCGGCGAGCCAGCGGTCGAAGTGCCGGATGAACCACGACTGCAGCTCGTCCTCGTCGGCCAGGCCCAGCTCGCGGATGCGGGCCTGGGCGGCCGGCGAGGACTTCCACTGGTGCTTGGGGCACTCGTCGCCGCCGACGTGCACGAAGGCGCCGGGGAAGAGGTCGAGCACCTCCTCCAGGACGCCCTCGTAGAAGCGCAGCACCTCCTCGGTCGGCGCGAGGACGTTCTCCGACACCCCCCACTCGCACCAGACGCCGAGCGCCGCGGTGTCGACGACGTCGGTGTTGCCGAGCCAGGGGTAGGCGTGGATGGCGGCCTGCGAGTGGCCGGGGATGTCGATCTCCGGGACGACGGTGATGTGCCGGGCGGCGGCGTACGCGACGATCTCGCGGATGTCGTCCTGGGTGTAGTAACCGCCGTGCGGGCGCTCGTCCCACACGTCGGAGGCGCGGTGGCCGACCTTGGTGCGCGGGCGCCAGGCGGCGTCCTCGGTGAGCTTGGGGTGGCGCTTGATCTCGATGCGCCAGCCCTGGTCGTCGGTGAGGTGGAAGTGCAGCACGTTGAGCTTGTGCGCGGCCATCAGGTCGAGGTGGCGCAGCACCTCGCGCTTGGTGAGGAAGTGCCGGGAGACGTCGAGCATGAAGCCGCGCCAGCCGAACCGCGGGGCGTCCTCGATCCGGCAGTGCGGCAGTTCCCAGGTGCGCGCGCGGAGGGGGGCGGTGCGGTACGCCTCGGGGCCGAGGAGCTGGCGCAGGGTCTGCGCGCCCCAGAAGAGCCCGGCGGGGCCGCCGCCGGTGATCCGTACGCCGTCGGGGCCGACGGTCAGCCGGTACGCCTCGGGGCCGGCCGCGCCCGCGGCG
>NZ_BAAAPF010000446.1:0-4290 GCF_039531005.1 Streptomyces synnematoformans | reverse complement strand
GCGCCGCCCCGGCGCCGCCCCCGCGCCCGGGGCCCGGACGCTGCCCGGTCAGGAAGCGGCTCGGCCGTCGCGCGGCCCGCCCGCCCGGCGCGCGGGACAGCGCCCAGGACAGCGTCAGGTGCACCCGGGCCCGGGTGATGCCGACGTACAGCAGCCGGCGCTCCTCCTCGACCTGCTCGGGCGTCTTCGCGTAGGTGATCGGCAGCATGCCCTCGGTGAGCCCCACCAGGAACACCGCGTCCCACTCCAGGCCCTTTGCGGCGTGCAGTGAGGCGAGGGTCACACCCTCGACCGTCGGGGCGTGCTGCGCCGCGGCGCGCTCCGCCAGCTCCTCGACCAGGTCCGCCAGCCCCGCGCCCGGCCGGGCCCGCCCGAAGTCCTCGGCCAGCCGCACCAGCGCGGCCAGCGACTCCCAGCGGTCGCGCACCGCGCCCGACCCCGCCGGCGCCTCCGGCGACCAGCCCATCCCGCCGAGCACGGCCCGCACCTGCGCGGCCAGGTCGCCGTCCCGGCCGGCCTCGTCCAGCAGCGCGTCGTTCCTGTCCGCCACGGCCGCCCCGCGCAGCCGGACCCCGGCCTCGCGCACCTCGGGGCGCTCGAAGAACCGCTCCGCGCCCCGCATCTGGTACGGCACGGACCGGTCGGCGAGCGCCTGCTCGTAGACCTCCGACTGGGCGTTGATCCGGTACAGCACGGCGATGGAGCTGGGCGGCACGCCCGCGTCGATCAGCCGGCGGATGTGCCGGGCGGTGCCCTCGGCCTCGGCGGGCTCGTCCGCATACTCCGTGAAGGCGGGCTCGGGGCCCGGCTCGCGCTGCGCCACCAGCTCCAGCCGGGCCGCGGCGGCCCGCCCGGTCGCCTGGGCGAGCACGCCGTTGGCCAGGTGGACGACCTGGGGGGTGGAGCGGTAGTCCCGGACGAGCTTGACGACCGTGGCGCCGGGGTGGCGGACACGGAAGTCCAGCAGGTGGTCGGGGGTGGCGCCGGTGAAGGAGTAGATCGTCTGGCTGGCGTCGCCGACGACGCACAGGCTGTCCCGGCCGCCGAGCCACAGCTCCAGCAGCCGCTGCTGCAGGGGGCTGACGTCCTGGTACTCGTCGACGACGAAGTGCTGGTACTGCCGGTGCACCTGCTCGGCGATGTCCGGCCGGTCCTGCAGGACGCCGACGGTGAGCAGCAGCACGTCCTCGAAGTCGATGACGCCGCGGTCGCGCTTCAGTTGCTCGTACCCCCGGTAGACGCCGGCGATCTCCGCCGGGTCCCGCGGGGCGTCGCGCCCGGTCTTGGCGAGCACCGCGGCGTAGTCCTCGGGGGCGGTCTGGGTGACCTTCGCCCACTCCAGCTCGCCGGTGACGTCCCGCAGCTCGTTGCGGTCGAGGCGGACCCGAGCGCGCGCCGCGGCCTCCGCGACCAGCTGGACCTTGCGCTCCAGCAGCCGCGGCAGCTCGCCGCCGACGGCCCTCGGCCAGAAGTACTGCAGCTGCCGCAGCGCGGCGGAGTGGAACGTCCGCGCCTGCACGCCGGGGGCGCCGAGCTGGCGCAGCCTGCCGCGCATCTCGCCGGCCGCCCGGTTCGTGAACGTCACGGCCAGCACGCTCGCCGGCTGGAGCACGCCGGCCCGGACCCCGTACGCGATGCGGTGCGTGATGGCGCGGGTCTTGCCCGTGCCCGCGCCGGCCAGCACGCACACCGGGCCGCGCAGCGCCGTCGCCACCTCGCGCTGCTCCGGGTCGAGCCCGGCCAGCACCGCGTCGGCCGAGCCCGGGACGGCGGGGAACTCCGTGTGCGCCGTGGGCTCCGTGGGCTCCGTGGACAGGGAGGGCCGGGTGGACTGCGGGGGCTGCGGTACTGCTGTCACCCCGCCATGCTGCCAGGTCCGCCGCGACGGGTGTGCCGGTTGTCCACAGGCCCCGCGTCCCCGCCCGGTTGTCCACAGGCGGGGCGGGCGGGACCCGGGAATGGCGGCGGCCCGGGGTACGTTCACTCTCCGGAACAGACCGCGCCGCGACCCGGCCGACCCCTAAGGAGCGCAGCGACATGGCGGGCACCGTCACGATGTACAGCACCACGTGGTGCGGCTACTGCCGCCGGCTCAAGAGCCAGATGGACCGCGAGGGCATCCCCTTCGAGGAGATCAACATCGAGCAGGACCCGGATTCCGCCGCCTACGTGGAGAGCGTGAACGACGGCAACCAGCTGGTGCCCACCGTCGTCGTGGTCCCGCGCCAGGGCGGCGACTCCGTCGCCATGCCGAACCCCTCCCTGGCCCAGGTCAAGGCCGCCCTCGGCGCCTGACCCCGGCGAGGGGGGCGGCGGGCCCCGCGGCGGCCGTCAGCCCGGCCGCCGCGGCAGGTCCGAGCCGTACCACAGCTCGATCAGGCGCCCCGCTATCGAGATCCCGTACGGCGGCAGCACCTCGCCCGACGCGTACGCGGCGCCCAGCTCCGCGCGCGAGAACCAGCGCGCCTCGTGCAGCTCCTCGCCGTCCACGCGTATCTCCGCGCCCTTCGCGTCCGCCGCCCGCGCGCGGAAGCCCACCATGAGGCTGGACGGGAACGGCCACGGCTGGCTGGACACGTAGTCGACGTCGCCGACGACCACGCCGGCCTCCTCGTAGACCTCCCGCCGCACGGCGTGCTCCAGCGACTCGCCGGGCTCGACGAAGCCCGCCAGAGTCGAGAAGCGTCCCTCCGGCCAGTGCAGCTGCCGGCCCAGCAGGATCCGGTCCTCCGGGTCCGTCACGGCCATGATCACGGCGGGGTCGGTACGGGGATAGTGCTCGGCGCCGCACGCCGGGCAGCGGCGGATGTGGCCCGCGGCGGCGATGACCGTGCGCTCGCCGCAGCGCGAGCAGAAGCGGTGCAGCCGCTGCCAGTTCTCCAGCGCGACGGCGTGCACCATCAGCCCGGCGTCCCGCTCCGACAGCAGCAGCCCGGCCTCGCGCAGCCCGGCAGGGCGGGCGGTGTCGTCCATGCGGCCGGGCAGCGAGTCCTTCTGCAGCGCGAAGTAGCGCACGCCGTCGGCGTCGGTGCCGAGGAAGTAGCGGTGCTGCTCGGTCGGCGGGGCCTCGAAGGCCGGCGTCGTCACCAGCTGCGTGCCGCCGTCGGGGGCGTCGTCGATGAGCACCTGGCCCTCGCTGACCACGAAGACCCGGGTCGTCGGATGGCTCCAGGCCGCCGCCAGCCACGCCTCGTCGAGGCGGTGGTGGGCGGCGCGGTCGACGCCGCTGTCCGCCGTGAAGGAGACCGGCCGAGAGGCCGCCCGGTCGATGCCCGTGGTCACTGCTGCTTCCCTTCCGCCGCGCCGCTCACGGCCCCCTCGCACTCGTCCCGCGGGCACGCCGGAGGGGCGGCGACGCTGCCGGAGGTGATGCACATGCCCCCGAGCCTAATCTGTCCGGCCGGACAGCAGGGCCTCCAGCTCCGCTCTGCCCGGCAGCCCGGGCGGACGGACGATCTCCCCGGTGCGTACGTACAGGAAGGCGGCGGTGACGCCGTCGAGCGGCAGCCCTTCCTGCTCGGCCCAGGCGAGGCGGTAGACGGCGAGCTGGAGGGGATCGGCGGTGCCGCTGCGGCCGGTCTTCCAGTCGACGATCTCGTAGCCGCCGGGGTCGCGGTAGACGGCGTCGATACGGCCGCGGATGAGGCGGCCGGCGAGGCTGAGCTGGAAGGGGGCTTCCAGCCGGTACGGCGTGCGCCGGGCGTACGGGGAGCGCTCGAACGCCTCCTTGAGCGCGGCCAGCTCGCGCTCGTCGGCGATCTCCTGGGCGTCCTCCTCCCCGCCGGGCAGCTCGTCGGGCCCGAGCATGGGCAGCGGCAGCGCCTCGAAGCGGGACTCGACCCAGGCGTGGAACCGGGTGCCGCGCCGCGCGGCGGGCCGCGGCGGCCGCGGCATGGGCCGGGCCAGCTCCCGCGCGAAGCCGTCGGGGTCGGCGGCGAGGCGGAGGAGCTGGGAGGCGGTGAGGGACGCGGGCAGGGCGACGTCGCGGACGGGGTGCCGGGCGGCGAGGAGTTCGGCTTCGAGGGCGTCGATGTCGCGGTCCCACGACGCGACCACGCGTGCGTCGGCGGGCCCGAGGCGGCCGGCGGGCTCCGCGGAGGCGCCTGCGGCGGGTCCTGCGGCGGGATGTGGGCGGGCACCGTCGGCGCCGTCTCCAGCGGCGGTGTGCCCCCCCGCGGCCCCGGCGGCGCACCGGCCGGCGCCTGCGGCGCGGCTTCGGCTTCGGCTTCGGCTTCGGCTTCGGCTTCGGCTTCGGCGGGAGCGTCGGACCCGGCCCGTACCGGACCGGTC
>NZ_BAAAPF010000445.1:0-4303 GCF_039531005.1 Streptomyces synnematoformans | reverse complement strand
GCCGCGTCGGCGAGCAGCCGGCGGTCCGGGACCGGCAGCCGGCGCCCGCCCGGCGCCGGCGCGGCGGGCGGCACCGTGCGCCACCCCAGCGCGGCGGCGAGCACCAGCAGCGGCACCCGGGAGAGGAAGACGGCCCGCCAGCCGTAGCCGTCGGCGATCCAGCCGCCGAGCGGGGCGACGGCCACGCTGCCCACCATCATGAGGGTGGAGTGGTAGCTCATCGCCCGGCCGCGCTGGTCCGGCCGTACCGCGGCGGAGACGACCGGCAGATACACCGCCAGGTACACGGCCGCGGCGAACCCCTGGAGCACCCGCGCGGCCAGCAGCATCCAGAACTGCGCGGCGAGCGCGGCGAGCACGTCGGCCGCGGCGAGCGTCAGCAGCGCCAGGGTGAAGACCAGCCGGGAGTCGGCCCGGTCCAGCCACCGGCCGGCGGGCAGCGCCAGCGCCGCCACGGGCAGCTGGTAGGCCAGCAGCACCCAGGCGGTCGCGCCGGTGCCCACGTCCAGGTCGCGGCCGATCAGCGGCAGGGCGAACGCCGCCATGGTCAGTTCGCTGGCCACCAGCAGCGTGGCCAGCGCCGAGGCCGCGATCGTCGCCCACTTCGTACGTGCCGGGGCGACGGTGGCGTCACGTTCCTCCATGACCCCAAAAACTACAATGGCAATTGTAGAAACGTAAGGTGGCGCATGCAGATTGACGAGGGGCAGGATGGGCGGCGTGGCCGATCAGGGCGGGACGACAGCGCAGCCGCCGCGCGGGCGGGTGGCCAAGCGGCAGGCGATCACCACCGCCGCCCGCGCGGTGTTCGGGCGGGACGGCTACACCCGGGCCGGTATCGAGGTCATCGCCGCGGAGGCCGGGGTGTCGACCCGTACGATCTACAACCACTTCGACGGCAAGGAGCGGTTGTTCGCCGCGGTGATCGAGGAAAGCTCCGTGCAGGTCGCCGGCGCGCTGGTCCGCCTGATCGACGACCACCTCGACCCCGTCGCCGGGGCCGCCGGCCTCGAACCCGCCCTCGTCGCGCTCGCCCGCGCCTGGGCGGCGGTGCCCCGTACCGAGTTCGCCGCGCACTTCGCCGTGGTCCGGCAGCTGCAGGCCGAGGCGACGCACCTGCCCCCCGCCCTGCTGGAGGTGTGGAACGACGCCGGGCCGCGGCGCACCGAGGCCGCCCTCGCCCGGCACCTGCGCGCCCTGGACGGCCGCGGGATCGTGGCCGTCGACGACCCCGTGCTGGCCGCCGACCACTACCTGCTGCTGACCCTGGGTGCCCTGGACGCCCGCAGCGACGGGGGCGCCACCCCCCTCGGCGACGCCGAGTCCGCCCGGGTCATCACCGCCGGCGTCCGCGCCTTCCTGGGCGGCTACCTGCCCCGTCCCGCGCCATGACCGAGCGGCGAGGGGGAAGGCAGCGCCGCGTCCGAGGGGGTGGGGAGGCGACGCTGCCTCGACGACGGCAGCCTGTCAGGGCGGCCGAGCGTGAATCTACTCTAACGTCAGGGTTGACTTCAAAGGAGTCCGGCGCCGCGCGCCCCGGTTCGCAGCGGTTGCGCCCCCCGGGCGAACTTGCGGCACAACCCTCCCGTTGCGTTACGGTGGGCGGGCTCGCCGGGTGCGCCCGGCCTGCTTCCGAGGGCTGTCCCCCGGGCAGTGCGGCTCATCGCCCGCTGTCCGAGGGGCAGTGCGTCCTCCGGTCGCCGCCGCGTACCCCCGCAGCCCGCTACGTTCTGGAAGTCTACCCTCACGTTAAGGTAGCTTTGATGCGGTGGGCCGACGGCCGCGGGAGTGAGGTGACGGCGGTGGCGCAGAAGCTGATGCGGATCGGAGAGGTGGCGGAGTGGACCGGGCTGTCGCTGCGTACCATCCGGCACTACGAGGAGGTCGGGGTGCTGGCTCCGAGCCGGCGCACCGCGGGCGGCTTCCGGCTCTACACGGAGGCGGAGGTGCGCCGGCTGGCGCTGGTGCGGCGGATGCGGCCGCTGGGGTTCTGCCTGGAGGACATCCGGGAGCTGCTCGGCGTGCTGGACCGGCTGCCGGAGGAGAGCGGCGCACTCCCGGCCACCTCCGGTGAGGCGCATGAGGAGCTGGTGGCGAGGTTGCGTAAGTTCTGGCTGGAGGCCGACGCCCGGTGCGAGGATCTGCGCGGGCAGCTGCAGGCGGCGGAGGACTTCGCCCGCTCGCTGCACGTACAGCTGAGCAGGCTGCTCGACGCGGCCCCGGACGAGACGGAGTCGACGCGGTGAGCACGGTGCGTGCGGCGGGTGAACGGGCCGCGGGCGAGGCGGCCCGGCGGCGGACGTTCGCGGTGATCAGCCACCCGGACGCGGGCAAGTCGACGCTGACCGAGGCGCTGGCGCTGCACGCCCGGGCGATCGGCGAGGCCGGCGCCGTGCACGGCAAGGCCGGCCGGCGCGGGGTGACGTCGGACTGGATGGAGATGGAGCGGACCCGGGGGATCTCGGTCACCTCCGCGGTGCTGCAGTTCGCCCACCGCGACCACGTGCTCAACCTCCTCGACACCCCCGGGCACGCGGACTTCTCCGAGGACACCTACCGCGTCCTGGCCGCGGTGGACTGCGCCGTGATGCTCATCGACGCGGCCAAGGGCCTGGAGGAGCAGACCCGCAAGCTGTTCGACGTCTGCCGGCACCGCGGCATCCCCGTGATCACCTTCGTCAACAAGTGGGACCGGCCCGGCCGGGAGGCGCTGGAGCTGCTGGACGAGATCGAGCGCGAGTTCCGCCTGAAACCCACGCCGGTGACCTGGCCGGTGGGCATCGCCGGCCACCTGCGCGGCCTCGTCGACGTACGGGACGACGCGCACATGCTGCGCTACGTCAAGGCCCCCGGCGGCGCCCGGGAGGCGAAGGAGGAGCTGGTGCCCGCCGACCGGGCCGCCGCCGAGGAGGGCGGGGACTTCGCGCAGGCGGCGGAGGAGATCGAGCTGCTGGCCGCCGACGGCGCGGTCTTCGACCGCGAGTCGTTCCTCGCGGGCAAGTCCACGCCGGTGTTCTTCGGCGCCGCGCTCGGCAACGTCGGCGTACGGCTGCTGCTCGACGCGGTGGTCGACATGGCCCCGGCGCCGCCCGCGCGGGAGCTGACCGGCGGCGGCGTCCGCCCCGTCGGCGCCGCCTTCTCCGGGCTGGTGTTCAAGGTCCAGGCCAACATGGACCGTTCGCACCGGGACCGCATCGCCTTCGTCCGCGTCTGCTCCGGGATCTTCGAGCGCGGCATGACCGTCACCCACGCCGCGTCCGGCAGGCCGTTCGCCACCAAGTACGCGCACAGCGTCTTCGGCCAGGACCGCTCCTCCGTCGACGTCGCCTACCCCGGGGACGTGGTGGGGCTGGTCAACGCCGCCGCGCTGCGGGTGGGCGACACCCTCTACGACGGGCCGAAGGCCGAGTTCCCGCCGATGCCCACCTTCGCGCCCGAGCACTTCGCCGTCGCCCGCCCCGTGGACATCGGCCGCTCCAAGCAGTTCCGCCGCGGCATCACGCAGCTCGGCGAGGAGGGCGTGGTGCAGGTGCTGGTCTCCGACCGCCGCGGCGAGCAGGCGCCGGTGCTGGCGGCCGTCGGCCCGATGCAGTTCGACGTCGTCACCCACCGCATGGCCCACGAGTTCTCCGCCCCCGTCACCCTGGAGCCGCTCCCGTACCACCTGGCCCGGGCCACCGACGCCGCCGGCGCCGAGGCGCTCAACCGCTCCCGGCTGGTACGCGGCGAGGCGCTGACCCGGCTGCGGGACGGCGCCCTGCTGGCGCTCTTCCCGGACCGCTGGCAGGCCAACTCCTTCCGGCGGGAGTTCCCCGAGGGACGCCTGGACCACCTGATCGCCGCCCACGAGTAGCACGGACGGGACGGAAGGAGCGCGAGCACCGTCATGGCCCGGGAGATGAGCTGCCCCTCCTGCGGGGAGACCGAACAGCTGCGCGGCGAGACCGCCGCCGGCGACATCCGCGTTACCTGCGGGTCCTGCGGCGCGCGGTGGATGCGCGGCGCCCCGCGCTGCGCGGGCTGCGGCGGCGCCGACATCGTCGCGCGCCCGCAGGCCATGACCCGCCACTCCCGCGGCACCCAACTGTCCATCATCGGCTGGCGCGAACTCCCGCTGTGCCGCGACTGCGACGGCCCCGCGCTGCGGACGTCGCTGGAGGAGAACGTCCCCGTCCCCGCCGACTACGTCGCCGTCTGCCTCTACGGCAAGGGCGACCGCACGACCGCCGCCCCGGCGCCGGCCCCCGCGAATCCGGAGGCCGCCGCACCCGCTGCTTCCGCCCCGCCCGCGCCGACCACGTGC
>NZ_BAAAPF010000444.1:0-4350 GCF_039531005.1 Streptomyces synnematoformans | reverse complement strand
CCGCCGCGCCGCCCGCGGCCGACGGCTCGTGGCGGCGGGGCGAGGGCGGCGGCGGCCGGGCCGTACGGGCCCGCGGGCGCCGGGTCACTCCGCGGGGAAGGACTCCCGCAACTCCGCCTTCATCGACCGCTGGAAGGCCGTCACCAGCGCCTGCACCACCATGGGCTGCATGTGCGCCGACAGCGACTTCATCGTCTCCACCTGCTCCGGGTCCGGGCCCGCCTCGCCGAACGGCTCCCACACCTCGTCGCGGAAGAGCCGGGTCAGCTCCCGGGCCACGGCGCGGGAGTGCTCCTGCACCACGCCCCGGGCGGCGCGGATGGTCTCCAGCCGGATGGGCACGTCGAGCAGCCGTACGCCGAGGTGGAGGACGGCCGGGTCGACCCGGAAGGCGTCGCCGTCGCCCTCACCCCGGCCTTCGGCGCTGCCGTCGCCGGAGCCGGGTTCCGCCCCGTACGGGCCGCCGCCCGGCGGCGTACGCTCCAGCACGCCCATCGCGGCCAGCCGGGCCACGTCGTCGTCGGTCAGCGACCGCCCCGCGCGCCGCTCCAGCTCCGCCCGGCTCACCTCGGCCGCCGCGTCCGGCACCCAGGTGGCCACCAGCGCGCGGTGCAGCGCGTGGTCCTCGGCGCTGAGGCCGGGCGGCAGCTGCTGCACGTACCGCTCGATCGCCGCCAGCGTCAGGCCCTGGTGCTGCAACTCCTCGATCAGCGCGAGCCGGGACAGGTGCTCGGGGCCGTAGCGCCCGACGCGCCGCGGGCCGATGACGGGCGGGGGCAACAGCCCGCGGGTGGAGTAGAAGCGGACCGTGCGCACGGTGACGCCCGCGCGCGCGGCCAGCTCGTCCACGGTCAGGCCGGCCGCCTCCGTCTGCTGCGTCATGGTCCAACAATATTGCTGTCTCACCGGTCATGTGAAAGAGCGCGGTGCCGCCGGCCGGCCGACGGCGGCGGATACGTCGCGCGCGGAGGCTTCTGCGGCGCGTCACTCTCCGCTATCTTCTGGCCACCCTCTCCGCTCTCCGCCCCGGGAGACCGCCCATGCGCGTACGCGCCCCCCGCGTCGCCGTGCTCCGCACGGCCACCCTCGCGGCCTGCGCCGCGGCCGTCGCGCTGGCGCCGCTGACCGGCCCGCCCGCGGAGGCCTCCAACCCGCCGCGCACCGGCTTCGAGCGCAGCGGCGGCGCCCGCTGGACCAGCGAGCGCGAGGAGGAGCGGCTCCTGGCCGAGGTGGCCGAGGAGAGCCCGCGCGCCGCCGTCGACCGCATCGGCACCACCGCGCAGGGCCGCCCCCTCAACCTCGTACGCATCGGCGCCCCCGCCCCGCCACCCCCGTCGCGGGCCGCCCGCGGCAGCGTCGTCCTGCTCGTCTGCGGCCAGCACGGCGATGAACCGGCCGCCCGCGAGGCGTGCCTGACCGCCCTGCGCGACCTGGCGTACGGCAAGGACGCCGGGACCCGCCGCCTCCTGGCCGGCACCTCCGTCCTGGTCGTCCCCAACGCCAACCCCGACGGCCGCGCCGCCGGCACCCGCCGCAACGCCGACGGCGTCGACGTCAACCGCGACCACGTCGCGCTGGCGACCGCCGAGGGCCGGGCGCTGGCCGCCGTCATCCGCGACCACCGCCCCGACGTCATCCACGACCTGCACGAGTTCGACGCCGCCGAGCCGTACTACGTCAAGGACGTGCTCGCGCTCTGGCCGCGCAACCTCAACACCCACGACGCCGTCCACCGCGAGGCCCGCCACCTGTCCGAGGACCACGTCCGCGCCGGCGTCGAGGACGCCGGCTACTCCAGCGGCGTCTACGGCATCTGGACCGACCCGCAGACCGGCGAGCCCGTCCGCCAGGTCGCCGGCGACGGCCAGGAGCGCATCCTGCGCAACACCGCCGGCCTCAAGCACGCGGCCGGGCTGCTGGTCGAGACGCGCATCACCGCGCTCACCGACGACGAGCGCGGCGACCCCGCGGCCAACCGCCGCCGGCGCGTCACCTCCCAGCTCACCGCGCTCGACGCCACGTTCGACTACGCCGCCGACCACCGCGCCCGGCTGGCCACCGCCACGGCCGCGGCCCGCCGCCGCGGACTCGCCGACACCGGCCCCGTCTTCCTCGGCGGCGCCGACAACGAGCCGCCCGCCCCGGGCCAGGTCATCGACGACCCGCCGTGCGGCTACGCGCTCGACGCCGGGCAGTACGGCGCCGTCGGCGACGAACTCGCCCTGCACGGCGTCGAGGTCCGCCGGCGCCCGGGCGGCGGCGCGCTGGTGCCGCTGCGGCAGCCGATGCGCGCGCTGGTGCCGCTGCTGCTGGACCAGCGCGCGCCGTACGAGCTGACGGACGGCCGTCCGGTCGAGCGCTGCCGCTGAGCGGGGCCTGGACGGTCGGCGGGCGCGGCCGGCGCGGCTTATGCGGCCGGTGCGGGCAGCAGCTCCGCGGCCTCCTCGGCGCAGCCCCACGCCACCGTCACACCGGCGCCCCCGTGCCCGTAGTTGTGCACGCACAGCGCCCCGCCGGGCAGCCGCTCCGCCTCCAGCCGCACCGCCGGCCTGGCCGGGCGCAGCCCGGCGCGGTGGGCGAGGACGCGGGCGCCGGCCACCTCGGGGATGATGCGGGCGCAGCGCGCCACGATGCCCTCGGCCACCGCCGGGTCCGGCTCCGTGCCCCAGGCGTCCTCGACGGCCGTGCCGCCGAGGACGAGCCCGTACGGCTGCGGGAGCGCGTACAGCGTCGCGGTCGCGTCCCGGTACGCCGCGACCACCCACTCCGCCACACCCGGGTCCTCGACCACGACGAGCTGCCCCTGCACCGGGCGCACCTGCGGGTCCGGCACCAGCTCGCGGGCGCCGAGGCCGGTGCAGTTGACGACGTACGGGGCCGCCCGCCCGGCCTCGTCGAGTGAGCCCGCGGTGCGCCGCTCGATCCGGCCGCCGGCCGCGGCCAGCCGGTCGCGCAGGTGCGCCAGGTGCGTGGCTGTGTCGACGATCGGCACCGTCGCGCGCACGCCCGCCGCGTACTGGCCGGGCAGCTCCGCGGGCTCCGCGGCGCGCACCTCGCGCAGGGCGCGCCGCCACGGCCCCAGGCCGGCGACCTCGGCGCCGAGCTGCAGCCCCGGCCGCATCCGCACGCCGGTCTCCGCCGCGCGCTCCGCCTGCCGCGTGTACACCTCGAACGACCGCACCGACCAGTCCACGACCCGGTGTTCGGGCTCGATCCGGTACGGCCACCACAGCCCGCCCGCGACCGCGGACGTCGTCTCCTCCGCCGGCTCCCGCGCCCACACCGTGACCCGCCTGCCGCCCTCGGCGAGGACGACCGCACTGGTCAGACCGATGATGCCGCTGCCGAGTACGATCACTTCAGATTCCATCAGGGCAGTCTGCCGCACCGGTGGAGATCACCCCCGGGGTGGTGGGCGCCCGAGGATGATCGCTACTCTGTTCGCATGTTGAACCGCATGGGTACTACAAGCGTTCGGGGGGCGCGCGTCCCGCTCCGATGAGCACCGGCCCGGGGACCCGCCGGCCGGGCAGCGACGCGCTGCCGGCCGGGCCGCTGTGACCGGCGACGTCCTGCTGATGGCCGGCGTGCTGCTGCTCGGGGCGTCCGTGCAGCGGCTCGCGGGCATCGGCCTCGCGCTGGTCGCCGGGCCGGCGCTCGCGCTGGTGCTCGGCCCGGCCGAAGGCGTGCGGCTGTCCAACTGCGCCGCCGGCGCCATCAGCCTGTTCGGGCTGGCGACCGTCTGGCGGCAGGTCCGCCCGCGCGCCATGGTGCCGCTGCTCGCCGCCGCCGTCTGCACGGTGCCCCTCGGCGCCTGGACGGCGGTGCAGCTGCCCGAGCCCGTGCTGCTGACCGGCATGGGCGCCATGGTGTGCGGTGCCGTCGTGCTCGTCATGGCCGGCGCCCGGGCCGACGCGCTGCGCGGCACCGGCGGGGCGGTCACGGCGGGCGCGGTGAGCGGCTTCATGAACTCCTCCGCGGGCATCGGCGGCCCCGCCGTCTCGCTGTACGCCGTGAACGCGGGCTGGACGGTGCGGGAGTTCGTGCCCAACGCGCTCTTCTACGGCGTCGTCATCAACATCTTCTCGGTGGCGGCGAAGGGGCCGCCGGACCTGGCCGCGGACGCCTGGCTGCTCTGCGCGGCCGCGGTGGCGGCGGGCGCCCTCGTCGGCCGCGCCCTGGGCGACCGGGTGCCCGAGACGCCCGCGCGGCGGCTGGTGCTGGTACTCGGACTGGCCGGCGGCGCGGCGACGCTGACGAAGGGCCTGCTGGGGCTGTGACCCCGGCGCGGGAGGGCGCCGTCCCGTCCCCGTACGGGAAGGCCCCCGCCCGCGGCAGCGCCGCGGGCGG
>NZ_BAAAPF010000443.1:0-4352 GCF_039531005.1 Streptomyces synnematoformans | reverse complement strand
CGCCGGCGGACCCGGCGCCGGACCCGCCAGCGCCAGCCCCGCCGCGCCGACCCCGGCGATCGCCACCACCGGCATGTCCTTCACCCCGACGGCGACGTCGAGCGCCGTCGCCAGCTCCGTACGCGCACCGGCCAGGTCCCCCCGTACGCAGGCCAGCAGCCCCCTCCCCGTCCGTACGATCGCCTCGATCTGCGGCACCGCCATCGTCCCCCGCCGCAGCGTCGCCAGCGACTCCTCGTACCACCGCGCTGCCTCGGCCCACTCCCCCGCGCACCGCGCGAAGTCGCCGAGGGTGTAGTGGCACAGCGCCGCGACGTGTGAGCGCCCGTCGCGCGCCGCCGTACGCAACACGCGGTGCAGCTCCGCGCGCGCCGCCTCCGTGCGCCCCTGCGCCGCGTCGAGCTGGGCGAGCCGGACGCGCAGCTGCCCCACGTCGTCCTCGGCGCGCACCTCGCGCATCAGCCGCAGCGCCTCCTCGTACCCCGACCGCGCCCGCTCCGTGTCCCCCAGCAGCGCCCGGAACTCGCTGAGCTGGTGCAGCGCCATCGCCAGCCCCCACCGGTCGCCGGCCTCGCGGAACCCGTCCGCCGCCGCCACCAGGTCCTCCGCCACCCCGGGCGCGTACCCCCGGTTCTCCCGGAACGCGGCCCGGATCATCCGCAGCAGCGCCCGCGCCCACGGGTCCGGGTGCCCCAGCCGCGCGTCGATCGCCGCGAGCCCGCGCTCCTCGTCGTCCGTGAACACCGCGATGCCCGGCTCCAGCACCGCCAGCATCGGGTGCCCGGCCTCCGGGTCGACGCGCGCCACCAGCGCCGTCAGCTGCTCGATGGTCTCCGCGCTGGGCCGGGTCTGGCCGGCGGTGGCCGAGTTGATCAGGTAGAAGCCGAGAGCGACGGCGTGCGGTTCGAGGGGAGGGTCGCCGGGGACGTCGAGGGCGAGGCGGAGCCAGTCGGCGGCCTCGGTGTGGTTGCCGAGGATCGTCCAGTAGATGCCGAGGGCGGCCACCAGGCGTACGGCGGTCCCGGCGTCCTCGGCGTCGATGGCGTGGCGCAGGGCCGCGAGGAGGTTGTCGTGCTCGGCGTCGAGCAGGGCGATCCAGCCGAGCTGGTCGCGGCCGCGGATCTGCGGGTCCGCGGTCTCCGCCAGCCGGAGGAAGTACGCGGCGTGGGCGGCCCGTACGCGGTCGAGGTCGCCGGCCTCGGCGAGGCGGTCGCGGCCGAACTCGCGGATGGTCTCCAGCATGCGGTAGCGCGGACCGGCGCCCGGCTCAGCCTGCGCGCCGTGCGCGCCGTGCGCGCCGTGCGCGCCGTGCGCGCCATGCGCGCCGTGCGCGCCATGCGTGCCCTGCGTGCCCTGCGATGCTTCCGCGATCTGCAGCAGGGACTTGTCGGCGAGCGCGGCGAGCAGGTCGAGCGCGGTGACGACGTCCATGCCGCACACCCCCGCGACGGACTCGGGCGTCGCCCCGCCGGGGAAGACCGACAGCCACTCCGCGAGCCGCCGCTCCTCGTCGTCGAGCAGTTCCCAGCTCCAGGCGACGACGGCCTGGAGCGTACGGTGCCGGGGCAGCGCGGTTCGGCTGCCGGTGGTCAGCAGCCGGAACCGGTTGTCCAGACGGGCGGCGACCTGCTCGACGGGCAGCGAACGCAGCCGGGCCGCGGCCAGCTCGATGGCCAGCGGCAGGCCGTCGAGGCGGCGGCAGATCTCTGCGACGGCGGCGGCGTTGCCGGGGCCGACGGCGAAGTCGGGGCGGGCGGCGCGGGCGCGGTCGGCGAAGAGCCGCACGGCGCCCGGGGGCGCGGGGGCGGGGGCGGCCGTCATGGGAACACTCCGCCGTCGTCGCCGCCGCCCGGGCCGGCGTTGCCGTTGGCGCCGCCGTCGTTCCAGCCGCCTGAGTCCGTCTCCCCGGTGGTCTCGCCGCCAGAGTCTGTCTCTCCCGTCGTCTCGCCGCCGGAGTCCGTCTCCCCTGTCGTCTCGCCGGTCGTCTGGCTGCCGTTCTCCCCGCCGCCGCTCTGGCACTCCCAGTCCCACGGCTCGCACGTCTGGCTGGGCGGGGGCGACGTCGAGGGCGGCGGGCTGGTGGTCGGGTCGACCGGCTCCTCGGTGGGCTGGCTCCGGGTCGGCTCGGGGTCGACGTCCTCGGTCGGGGAGGGGTCGGGGACGCCGCCGCCGTCGACGATCTCGCCCAGCGGGCCCGGCTCCGGGAACTCCGCCACGTCCTCGCCCTTCAGGGCGGCCTTCATGTAAGAGGTCCAGATCTCCGTCGGGATCGCACCACCGTGGATGGAGTCGAAGCCGCCGGTGCCGTTCATGGACAGCAGCTTCTGCTCCTCGCTCCGCGGGTCGGTGCGGAAGAGGGTGACGGCCGTGGACAGCTGCGGGGTGTAGCCCACCCACCAGGCGGACTTGTTCTCATCCGTGGTGCCGGTCTTGCCGGCCGCGGGCCGCCCCAGGTCGAGCGCGGCGGCGCCGGTGCCGCTGCCGAACTCGCCGAACTCGCCCTCGATGACGTTCTCCTTCATCACCTTCGTCACGGTGTCGGCGACGTTGGCGTCGATGCCGCGCTCGGTGCGGTGCTCCTCGTAGCCGCCCAGCTCGTCACCCTTGTGGATCACCTTCGTCACGGAGTACGGCTCGATGTGCTCGCCGGAGGCGGCGAACGTTCCGTACGCGCTGGCCATGCGGATGGCGCTGGGGGTCGAGGTGCCGATGGAGAAGGAGGCGTTGTTGTTGGGGTCCATCGAGTCCTCGAGGATGCCGAGGTTCTCGGCCGTCTCGCGGATGTTGTCGAGCCCCACGTCGATGCCGAGCTGGACGTACGGGGTGTTGATGGACAGCCCGGTGGCCATGTTCAGATCGACGTACCCGTAGCTCTGGTCGGCCTCGTTGACCTGGCGGAAGTCCTTGCCTCCCGGCCCCGGCATCGGGTCGCCGTTCCGGTCCCGGATGATGATGTTGTTGTTGCCGTTGTACTTGCTCTCCGGTGAGATCGGCTCGCCGTCGCTGAGGTACGTGCCGTTCTCGAACGCGGAGGCGAGGACGAACGGCTTCCAGGTGGAGCCGACGGGGACGCCGAGGGTGTCGGCGTTGTTGCTGAAGTGGTCCTTGTCGAAGCCCGCGCCGCCGTACAGGGCGACGATCTTCCCCGACTCCGGCTCGACCGACGCCCCGCCGAACTGGACGTGCTTGTCCTTCTCCCGGTTCTTCGGGTCGAGGTAGTCCTTGCGGGCGTCCTCGACCGCCGTCTGCATCTGCGCGACCTTCTTCTTGTCGAAGGTCGTGTAGATCCGGTAGCCGCCGCGCTCCAGCTGCTCCTTGGTGATGTCGGAGGTCTTCATGACGTATCTGTTGGCCGTCTCGACGAGATAGCCCTTCTGGCCCGTCAGACCCGCGCTGGGGTTGTACTTCGCGATCTTGGGGAACGTGTCGTACTTGGCCCGCGTGGCGGGCGACATCATCTTCTTGCCGTCCAGCTCGACCTCGGTCTGCCGGTCGAGGATCCACTCCCAGCGCTCCATGGCCCGCTCCCGGTTGGCCTCCGGCGAGGCGCCGGGGACGGAGCCGCCCTGGGGGTCGTAGAGGTCGGGGCCCTTGAGGACGGCGGCGAGGAAGGCGGACTGGTCGGGCCTGAGGTCCTCGGCGTCGACGCGGAAGTACGCCTGGGCGGCGGCCTGGATGCCGTAGGCGCCGCGGCCGTAGTACGCGGTGTTGAGGTAGCCGGCGAGGATCTCGTTCTTGTCGACCTTCGCGCCCACCTTGATGGAGACGAACAGCTCCTTGACCTTGCGCGAGAGCGTCTGCGACTGGTCGTTGAGCATGGCGTTCTTCACGTACTGCTGGGTGATGGTCGAGCCGCTCTGGGTGGAGCCGCCGCCCGCCATGTTGAGGACGGCGCGGGTGATGCCCTTGGGGTCGATGCCCGGGTCGGAGTAGAAGGTGGCGTTCTCCGCGGCGATGACCGCGTTCTGCATCTCCTTCGGGATGTCCTCCAGATCGACGATCTGGCGGTTGCGCTCCCCGCCGTACGTGGCCATCTGGGTGCCGTCGGACCAGTAGTAGACGTTGTTCTGCGCCTTGGCGGCGGCGGCGACGTTGGGCACGCTCACCAGCATGTAGCCGAGGAAGAACAGGCCGACGAGCGCGCCGAAGCCGAGCACGCACATCCCCATGACCTGCTTCCAGGAGGGGAGCCAGCGGCGCAGGCCGGTGTGGTTCGAGCGGGGGTAGTCGATGAACCGCTTGCGCGGCGGCGGCTCGGGGCGGCGCCTGCGGCGCGGGCCGTCGTGGCCGCCGGCGGCGGAGTAGCTGCAACCGCCGTCGTCACTCTCGTCGTCGTTGCCGCCGCCGGCGCC
>NZ_BAAAPF010000442.1:0-4373 GCF_039531005.1 Streptomyces synnematoformans | reverse complement strand
CACCGCGAGCGTCGGCACCGCGGTGTCCCGCTGGACCGTGGGGTAGGCGTCGGGCTGCACACCGAGGGCGGCCGGCTGCTGGAGGGCAACGGCAACGACTTCGTGCTGCGCGGCGTGAACCACCCGCACGCCTGGTACACCGGCGAGCTGGACTCGCTGCGCGAGATCAAGCAGCTGGGCGCGAACAGTGTGCGAGTGGTCCTGGCCACCGGCGACCGCTGGACGCGCAGCGACGTCGCCGACGTCGACAACGTTGTCGCCCAATGCAAGGCGAACCGCCTCATCTGCGTACTGGAGGTCCACGACACCACCGGCTACGGCGAGGAGGGCGCCGCCGTCTCGCTCGACCGCGCCGCCGACTACTGGATCAGCGTCCGCGACGCGCTCGTCGGCCAGGAGGACTACGTCATCGTCAACCTCGGCAACGAGCCGCACGGCAACCAGGGCTACGAAGCCTGGGCCGCCGACACCCGGGGCGCCATCGGCAGGCTGCGCGCCGCCGGGTTCCAGCACACGCTGATGGCGGACGCCCCCAACTGGGGCCAGGACTGGACGAACACGATGCGCACCGACGCGGCCGCCGTCGCCGCGTCCGACCCGCAGGGCGACACCCTGTTCTCGGTCCACATGTACGGCGTCTACGACACCGCCGCGGAGATCGAGGACTATCTGACGTCCTTCACCGAGGCCGGACTGCCCATCGCCGTCGGCGAGTTCGGGCACAACCACTCCGACGGCGACCCCGACGAGGACGCCATCATGCGCATCACCCGGGAACTGGGCCTCGGCTACCTGGGCTGGTCGTACAGCGGCAACAGCGGCGGCGTCGAGTACCTCGACATGACGGTGAACTTCGACCCGGCCGCGCTGACGGACTGGGGCCGGCGCTTCTTCAACGGCGCGGACGGCATCGTGGCGACCGCGAAGGAGGCGACCGTCTACGGCGGCGGAGGCGGCGACACCGAGGCGCCCACCGCCCCCGGGGCACCCACCGTCACCGGCGTGACCCACAACTCGGCCACGCTGAGCTGGCCCGCGGCCACTGACAACGTTGCCGTCACGGGCTACGACGTCTACGCGGTGGACGGCACCGCGGAGGACCGGGTCGCCGCCACCACCGGCACCGCGGTCACGGTCACCGGACTCGACCCGGCCACGGACTACACCTTCGCCGTACGCGCCCGGGACGCGGCGGGCAACGTCTCGCCCCGCTCCGCGACCGTGACGGCCACGACCGGCACCGGACCGGCGCCGTCCGCCGACTGCACCCCCTCGTTCGAGGTCGTCGGCTCCTGGCCGGGCGGCTTCCAGGCCGAGGTCGCCGTCGCCAACACCGGCGACACGCCGATCGACGGCTGGGAGCTGACCTGGACGTTCGCCGGCGGACACACCGTGTCGAACGCCTGGGGCGGCAGCATCAGCCAGAGCGGCACGGCGGTCACGGTCACCCCGGCCGCGTACACCCGGGTCATTCCGGCCGGCGGATCGGTCACCGTCGGCATGACCGGCACGGGCGACTCGACGCTGTCGGCGCCCGGGGACCTGGTCTGCAGCACGGACTGAGCCCGGCCCGCCCGCCCGGCGGTACGGGGCCGGCCGCGCGCCGGCCACGGCGCCTCCCGGCCCCGTACCGCCGCCGGTGGCCGGCCGCACCCGCACGGCGTCCCGCGGGCGCCCGTCCGCGGGTCAGAACTCCTCGTGCACGTCCGGATCGCCGCCCACGCGGCGCCGCGGCCGGCCGGCGACGGCGGCCATCTCGGCGGCCGACAGCTCGAACCCGAAGACGTCGAGGTTCTCGCGCTGCCGCGCGGGATCCGCGGACTTCGGCACGGGGACGGCGTCGAGCTGCGCGTGCCAGCGCAGCACCGCCTGGGCGGGCGTCACGCCGTGCGCCTCGGCCACCCGGGCGATCCCCGGGTCGGCCAGCACGTCGGTGCCTCGGCCGAGCGGGCTCCAGCTCTCGGTGACGATGCCCTTGGCGGCGTGGTACGCGCGCAGCTCCTCCTGCGGGAAGTGGGGGTGCAGCTCGATCTGGTTGACCGCCGGCAGCACCCCGGTCTCGCGCTCCAGCCGGTCCAGCTGGGCGACGGTGAAGTTGGAGACGCCGATCGAGCGGACGAGGTCCTCCTCCCGCAGCTTGATCATCGCGCGCCAGGAGTCGACGTACAGGTCCACGCGCGGCAGCGGCCAGTGGATCAGGTACAGGTCGACGTATCCCACCCCGAGCCGCTTGCGGGACTCCTCGAAGGACGCAAGCGTCTGCTCGAAGCCGTGGTGGCGGCCCGGGAGCTTGGTGGTGACGACGACGTCCTGGCGCGGGACACCGCTGCGCGCGATGCCGCGGCCGGTGCCGGTCTCGTTGCCGTAGTTGAGCGCGCTGTCGACGAGCCGGTAGCCGGTCTCCAGCGCGGTCGCGACCGCCTGTTCGGCCTGCGCGTCGTCCATCGGGTACGTACCGAGGCCGAGCGCGGGGAGCTTCGCACCGTCGTTGAGCCTGCGGACCGGGACGCTGGTCACACGCGCTCCTTCCCTTTACCGTACGGTGCGTTCAGTATAGGGCGGACGCCGGAGGCGGGCATGGGCGGAACGGGCGGGGCCCGCGCGCCGCGGGGCCGGCCGCGCAGCGAGCGGGCCAGGTCAGCGGTGCTCGCCGCGGCCGCCGAGCTGCTGGCCTCCGGCGGGGCGCGGGCGGTCACCATGGAGGCGATAGCCGCCCGGGCGCGGGTCAGCAAGTCGACGGTCTACAAGTGGTGGCCCACCCGCGGGCACGTGATGCTGGACAGCCTGGCGAGCGTCGCCGGCGGCACGCCCGCCGACCCGGACGGCGAGGCCGCCGGCGCGCCGCTCGCCGACGCCCTCACCGCCCAGGTCGGCGCGCTCGTCCGGACCGTCCGCGACACCCCCGCCGGGCGGCTGGTGACCGGCCTCGTCGCGGCCGCGCAGACCGACCCCGGCATCCGCACGGCGCTCGACGAGCGGTGGGTGCGCCCCCGCCGCGCGGCCTGCGCCCGGCTGCTCCACGACGCCGTGGCCCGCGGCGAACTGCGCCCCGGCACCGACGTGGCCGCCGCCGTCGACCAGCTCTTCGCGCCCGTCTACCACCGGCTGCTCCTCGGCCACCGCCCGCTCGCCGACGACCTGGCGGCCACCCTCGTACGCCAGCTCCTCGACGGGCTCCGGGACCGCCGCGGCCGCCCGGACCAAGACCGGTGACCGGCCGGAGGACGCCGCCGCACATGCCCCTTTCGGTGCCGCAACTCTCTTGCGTACCACGGGCCGTGGGCCCGGGTCCCCGGACTGGACGCGATCCCGCGGCGGGCCGTAGCGTGCTCTTCCGCGCCGGCGGGCGCCGAGGACAAGTGGTCGGGCTCCGGAAAAACCGGCACCTGGGGGGTGCATACCGAATGGATCCGTTTTGTGTGCGCCGAAGCAGAGCGCCACGGGCGGGCTGACCCGGCATGACAGAGGCCGACGGACCGCTCACGGAGACGATACGCGCCGCGCAGGCCGGCGACGAGACCGCGTTCGTGCACCTGTACCGAGCCCTGCACCCCCGCCTGCTGCGCTACGTCGGCACCCTCGTCGGCGACGCCGAGGGCGACGGCGACGCGGAGGAGGTCACCGCGGGCGCCTGGCAGGAGATCGCCCGCGACCTCGGCACCTTCGACGGCGACGGCACGTGCTTCCGCGCCTGGTGCGCCCGGATCGCCCGCACCCGCGCGCTGACGCACCTGGGCCACCGCCCTGCCCGCCCCGCCCGCGGCCCCCGGCACCCCGGCCCGCGGCACCCCCGCGCGCAGCGCCCCGCGCCGCACCCGGAGGCCGCCCCGAAGCGGCCGGACAGCGGGCGTACCCTTGCCCTGATCGCCTGGCTCCCGCGCGAGGAGGCCGACGCCGTGGCGCTGCGGGCGATCGTGGGGCTGGACGCCGAGAGAGCCGCCTACGTGCTCGGCACGAGCCCCGCCGCGGCCCGCTCCGCCGCCCACCGCGGCGTGCGCCGGCTCGCGGACCAGCTCGGCGAGGCCGCGGCCGGTGCCTGCCTGACCGGCGAGCCGGCGGGCGACGCCACCTGCACGGCCACGTGGATGCTCAGGGGTATGTGATGGCGGACGACGACCGGAACACCTGGCTCGACCAGCGCGCCGCCGAGCGGCTGCTCGACGGCGAACCGCCGGACGCCGGGCGCGGGCTGCCGCCCGCCGACCGGGACACCGCCGAGCGGCTGGCCGCCCTGCTGGCCGCCGCCGCGCTCGCCGCCGGCCCGGCGCCCGGCACCGAACTCCCCGGAGAGCAGGCGGCGCTGGCCGCGTTCCGCGCCGCCCGGGCCACCGAGTCCGCCGGACCCGCGCGCAACGGCCGCGCGGCGAACGGCC
>NZ_BAAAPF010000441.1:0-4413 GCF_039531005.1 Streptomyces synnematoformans | reverse complement strand
CGCCCCGCGGGTGTCCAGCAGCAGCTGCGCCTTCACCGCCAGCGCCTGCAGGTCGTACGTCCGGTGCGGCTGCAGCAGCACCGTCAGGTCCGCGTCCGCCGCCGCCTCGTACAGCGCCCCCGCCCGCGGCACCGGCCGGCCCAGCACCTGCCACGCCGTGACGTACGGGTCGTGGAACCCCACGCGCGCCCCCAGCTCGGTCAGCCGGGCCGCGACGTCGCCGGCCGGGGTGCGCTCCAGGTCGGCGACGTCCGGTTCGTACGTGACGCCGAGGAGCAGCACGCGGGCGCCGCGGGCGGACTTGCCGTGCTCGTTGAGGAGCTGGGCGCAGCGCTGGACGACGTACCGCGGCATCCGGCCGTTGACCTCGCGGGCGAGGTCCACCATCCGCAGCGGGTGGTCGAAGCCGGGGGCGGTGCGGCCGCCGGGGTGCGGGACGCGGACGGGGACGCGGTCGGGGTCGACGGGCACCCCGTGGCCGCCGACGCCGGGGCCGGGGCGGTAGCTGGGCGCGGTGCCGAACGGCCGGGTCTCGGCGCAGCGGATCACGTCCCACAGGTCGATGCCCCGGTCGTGGCAGAACCAGGCCAGCTCGTTGACGAGGGCGTGGTTCACGTGCCGTACGTTGCCCTCCAGCAGCCGCACCGTCTCCGCCTCGCGCGGCCCCCGGGCCCGTACGACCCGCTCCGCGAACCGCCCGTAGAACGCCACCGCCGCCTCCGTGCAGGCCGGGGTCAGCCCGCCGACGACCTTCGGCGCGGGGGCGGTGTCGGCCGGGTCGAGGGGGCCGGGGGAGTACGCCAGGTGGAAGTCGCGCCCGGCGCGCAGCCCGGAGCCCTGCTGCAGGAGGGGGCGCAGGAGGTCCTCGGTGCTCCCGGGGTAGGTGGCGGACTCCAGCAGCACGGTGGTGCGCGGCTTGAGGTGTCGCGCCAGCTCGCGCCCCGCGTCGGCGACCGGCCCGAGGTCGAGCGCGCCGTCGTCGGCGAGCGGGGTGGGCACGCAGATCACGGCGGTACGGGCGCCGCCGAGGTCGGCGGGGTCGGCGGAGGCGCGGAAACCGGTGGTCAGGAGCTTGCGCACCGCGGCCGCCGGCAGCGAGCCGCCCGTCGGCGGGCGGCCGGCGGCGAGGGCGTCGACGGCGCGCGGGTCGGGGTCGTATCCGACGACGGAGAAGCCGGCCGTGGCCGCGGCGCGGGCGAGCGGCAGGCCGTGGTGGCCGAGTCCGATGACGGCGACGTCTGCGGGCATGTCTGCGGGGCGTTCCTTCCCGTGGTCCCCGGACCTGAGCCGGAGTGGGTAGAGGCTCTTGTCAGGCTACGGGCATATATGACTGTTATTCAGTATTGGGCGCTTTGCGTCGTCTGCGGCGTTGCGCACGCGGCCCGTACGGTGGCTGTCCGCCGCGGGGGCGGACAGAATCGGACGTGGGCACGTTGGGCTGCCGCAACGGGGCGACAGGACTGGAGGCATCCGTGAAGACAGCGGTACTGGGGCCGGCCGAGCGCGGTGAGGCCCTCGCACAGATGGCGGAGCGCGAGCTGGACGTGCTGGTCGTCGGCGCCGGCGTGGTCGGCGCGGGCACCGCGCTGGACGCGGCGACCCGCGGGCTGGCCACCGGGCTGGTCGAGGCGCGGGACTGGGCGTCGGGCACGTCGAGCCGGTCCAGCAAGCTCATCCACGGCGGGCTGCGGTATCTGGAGATGCTGGACTTCGCCCTCGTCCGCGAGGCGCTGAAGGAGCGCGGGCTGCTCACCGAGCGCCTCGCCCCGCACCTGGTCAAGCCGGTGCCGTTCCTCTACCCGCTGCAGCACCGCGCGTGGGAGCGGGCGTACGCGGGCTCCGGCGTGCTGCTGTACGACGCGATGTCGATGTCCCGCGCCCACGGCCGCGGCATGCCCGGCCACCGCCACCTCTCCCGCTCGCACGCGCTGCGCGTCGCGCCGTGCCTGCGCAAGGACGCGCTCGTGGGCGCGTTGCAGTACTACGACGCGCAGGTCGACGACGCGCGGTACGTCGCCACGCTCGTGCGCACCGCCGCGCAGTACGGGGCGCACGTCGCCAACCGCGCGCGGGTCGTGGGCTTCCTGCGCGAGGGCGAGCGCGTCGTCGGCGCGCGGGTGCACGACCTGGAGCAGGGCGGGGAGTTCGAGGTGCGCGCCCGGCAGGTCGTCAACGCGACCGGCGTGTGGACGGACGAGACGCAGGCGATGGTCGGCGAGCGCGGGCAGTTCCACGTACGGGCGTCGAAGGGCATCCACCTCGTCGTACCGAAGGACCGCATCCACTCCACGACCGGGCTCATCCTCCGTACGGAGAAGAGCGTCCTGTTCGTCATCCCCTGGGGCCGGCACTGGATCATCGGCACCACGGACACCGACTGGGACCTCGACAAGGCCCACCCCGCCGCCTCCTCCGCCGACATCGACTACCTGCTGGAGCACGTCAACTCCGTCCTCGCCGTGCCGCTGACGCGGGATGACGTCGAGGGCGTGTACGCGGGCCTGCGGCCGCTACTCGCCGGCGAGTCGGACGCGACGAGCAAGCTGTCGCGCGAGCACACCGTGGCGCACCCGGTGCCCGGGCTCGTCGTGGTCGCCGGCGGCAAGTACACGACGTACCGGGTCATGGCCGAGGACGCCGTCGACGAGGCCGTGCACGGGCTCGACCAGCGCGTCGGGCCGTGCGTCACCGAAGAGGTGCGGCTGCTGGGCGCGGAGGGGTACGCGGCGCTGTGGAACGCGCGGGCGCGGACGGCGGCGCGTACGGGGGTGCACGTCGTACGGGTGGAGCACCTGCTGAACCGGTACGGGGCGCTGGCCGGGGAGGTGCTGGAGCTGATCGCCGGGGACCCGTCGCTGGGCGCGCCGCTGAGCGGCGCGGACGACTACCTGCGCGCGGAGGTCGTGTACGCGGCCTCCCACGAGGGCGCACGCCATCTCGACGACGTGCTGACGCGGCGCACCCGCATCTCCATCGAGACCTTCGACCGCGGTACGCAGTGCGCGGCCGAGGTCGCCGAGTTGATGGCGCCGGTGCTGGGCTGGGACCGGGACCAGGTCGAGCGCGAGGTCGCGCACTACGAGAAGCGGGTGGAGGCGGAGCGCGAGTCGCAGCGGCAGCCCGACGACCAGACGGCGGACGCGGCGCGGCTGGGGGCGCCGGAGATCGTGCCGCTGTAGCCGTGGCGGTCGTGCGCCCGTCACCGTGCACCCGCCGCCGTGGCGCCGCGGGGGTGTCGTTGGTCGCATAGCCGGGTCTCTTTGTAGGTGCATGTAAGCGCGCGGGCAGGGGCCTTGGGCTGCGCGGACACCGTGAAAAGGCCTGTCGGGGACGGAAGATCGATCACGGCAAAACTCGCCCGGCGGACAGGGGTGTCCGTGCGATGGGACACAATGGAGGTCCTGCCGGGGTGAATCGCTGAGGGGATCGATGGGGCGCGAAGGGGACGGCGCGACAGGTCGGCTGCTGGCCGGCCGTTACCGGCTCGGGGAGGTGCTCGGCCGCGGCGGCATGGGCACCGTCTGGCGTGCCACGGACGAGGTGCTGGGCCGCGCGGTCGCGGTCAAGGAGCTGCGCTTTCCCACCAGCGTGGACGAGGACGAGAAGCGCCGCCTCGTCACGCGAACGCTCCGCGAGGCCAAGGCGATCGCCCGGATCAGGAACACCGGCGCGGTCACGGTCTACGACGTCGTGGACGAGGACGACCGCCCGTGGATCGTCATGGAGCTGATCGAGGGCCGCTCGCTCTCCGACGCCACCCGCGACGACGGCCCGCTCACCCCGCGGCGCGCCGCCGAGGTCGGCCTCGCCGTGCTCGATGTGCTGCGCTCGGCCCACCGCGAGGGCATCCTGCACCGCGACGTGAAGCCGTCCAACGTGCTCATCTCCGACGACGGCCGCGTCGTCCTCACCGACTTCGGCATCGCGCAGGTCGAGGGCGACCCGTCGATCACGACGACGGGCATGCTCGTCGGCGCCCCGTCGTACATCTCGCCCGAGCGCGCCCGCGGGCAGAAGCCGGGGCCCGCGTCCGACCTGTGGTCGCTCGGCGGGCTGCTGTACGCCGCCGTGGAGGGGCACCCGCCGTACGACCTGGGATCGGCCATCGCCACCCTGACCGCGGTGATGACCAAGCCCGTCGACCCGCCCAAGAACGCCGGTCCCCTGGAGGACTGCATCTACAGGCTGCTGCGCAAGGACCCCGACGAGCGGCTCGACGACGCCGGCGCGCGGGCGCTGCTGCGCGCGGTCGTCGACGCGCCGGAGGACGAGCCGGGCGGCCCCTCGGCCGCGACGGCGCCGACGACGGTGGTGCCGCTGCCGGTCGTGCCGGACGCGGGGGCGGGGTCCGTCCCGCCGCAGGCGCCGGAGCCGTGGAAGAAGACGGCGCGGAAGAAGGCGGAGCGCAGGGAC
>NZ_BAAAPF010000440.1:0-4440 GCF_039531005.1 Streptomyces synnematoformans | reverse complement strand
GCCCCGGCGCGCACCCGTACCGGCCGGGGAACCCGTGAGCGGTGCCCGGCGGCGCCGGCTCGACGCGCAGCTGGTCAGCCGCGAGCTGGCCCGCTCCCGCGAGCACGCCGGCCGCCTCATCGCCGCCGGCCGCGTCACCGTCGGCGGCATGGTCGCCACCAAGCCCGCCACCCAGGTCGAGACGTCCGCGGCCGTGGTCGTCGTCCCCGACGACGCCGACCCCGACTACGTCTCCCGCGGCGGCCACAAGCTCGCCGGCGCGCTGGCCGCGTTCGAGCCCCGCGGGCTGCGCGTCGCCGGCCGGCGCGCCCTCGACGCCGGCGCCTCCACCGGCGGCTTCACCGACGTGCTGCTGCGCGCCGGCGCCGCGCACGTCGTCGCCGTGGACGTCGGCTACGGCCAGCTCGCCTGGAAGCTGCAGAGCGACGAGCGGGTCACCGTCCGGGACCGTACGAACGTCCGTGAGCTGACGCTCGACCACCTCGACGGCGAGCCCGCCGAACTCGTCGCCGGCGACCTGTCGTTCATCCCGCTCGGGCTGGTGCTGCCCGCGCTGGTGCGCTGCGCCGCGCCCGACGCGGACCTCGTGCTCATGGTCAAGCCGCAGTTCGAGGTCGGCAAGGAGCGCCTCGGCAGCGGCGGCGTGGTCCGCAGCGCGGAGCTGCGCGCCGAGGCGGTGCGCGGGGTCGCCGGGCAGGCGGCGGCGCTCGGGCTCGGCGTGCGTGGCGTCACGGCGAGCCCGTTGCCCGGGCCGAAGGGAAACGTCGAGTATTTTCTGTGGCTGCGCGCCGGGGCGCCCGCGCTGGACCCGGCGGACGTGGAGCGTGCCGTGGCGGAGGGGCCCCGATGACAGACCGCACCGTGTTCCTTCTCGCCCATACGGGCCGGCCCGCGGCGATCCGCAGCGCCGAGCTGGTCGTGCGCGGCCTGCTGCGCTCCGGCGTCGGCGTGCGCGTGCTCGCCGACGAGGCGGCCGACCTGCCGCTGCCGCCGGAGGTGGAGCTGGTCGACCCGGGTCCGGGGGTGATGGACGAGTGCGAGCTGCTGATCGTGCTCGGCGGCGACGGCACGCTGCTGCGCGGCGCCGCCTTCGCCCGCAGCTCCGGGGTGCCGATGCTCGGCGTCAACCTCGGCCGCGTCGGCTTCCTCGCCGAGGCCGAGCGGGACGACCTCGACAAGGTCGTGGACCGGGTGGTGACGAAGGAGTACGAGGTCGAGGAGCGGATGACGCTCGACGTCCTGGTACGCAACGACGGCCGGACCGTGCACGCCGACTGGGCGCTCAACGAGGCGTCCGTGGAGAAGGCCGCCCGCGAGCGCATGCTGGAGGTCGTCACCGAGGTCGACGGCCGGCCCGTCTCCCGCTTCGGCTGCGACGGCGTCGTCTGCGCGACGCCGACCGGCTCGACCGCGTACGCCTTCTCGGCCGGCGGACCCGTCGTCTGGCCCGAGGTGGCGGCGCTGCTGATGGTGCCGATCAGCGCCCACGCGCTGTTCGCCAAGCCGCTGGTCACCTCGCCGGACTCGGTCCTGGCCGTGGAGGTGCAGCCGACGAACCAGCACGGCGTGCTGTGGTGCGACGGCCGCCGCACCGTCGATCTGGAGGCCGGCGCGCGCGTCGAGGTGCGCCGGGGCGCGGTGCCGGTGCGGCTGGCGCGGCTGCACCACGCCTCGTTCACCGACCGGCTGGTGGCGAAGTTCGCGCTGCCGGTGGCGGGCTGGCGGGGCGCGCCGAACTGACGCGCGGCCCGTCCCGCGCACGGGCCCACCCGGTGCCGCGGCCCGGCGCCGCAGACCGGCGCCGGGGCCCGCCGGTGCCGTCCGCCCGCGCTCCCGGCCGGGCCGCTGATCACGACGCCCCTCGCGACGCGGTGCCGGAACCTCGTATGGTCGTACCGTGTTGGAGGAGATGCGGATCCAGTCCCTGGGCGTCATCGACGACGCGGTCGTCGAGCTGTCGCCCGGCTTCACGGCCGTGACGGGCGAGACCGGCGCCGGCAAGACCATGGTCGTCACCAGCCTCGGGCTGCTGCTCGGCGGGCGCGCGGACGCCGCCCTCGTACGCATCGGCGCCAGGTCCGCCGTCGTGGAGGGCCGGGTCGCCGTACCCGAAGGCTCGCCCGCCGCGGTGCGCGCCGAGGACGCGGGCGCGGAGCTGGACGACGGCGCCCTGCTCATCAGCCGTACGGTCTCGGCCGAGGGCCGCTCCCGGGCGCACCTCGGCGGCCGCGGCGTGCCCGTCGGCGTCCTCGGCGAGCTGGCCGAGGACCTGGTCGCCGTGCACGGGCAGACCGACCAGCAGGGGCTGCTGAAGCCGGCGCGGCAGCGGCAGGCGCTCGACCGGTACGCGGGCGACGCGGTCGCCGCGCCGCTGGCCAAGTACGCCGCGGCGTACCGCAGGCTGCGCGCCGTCAGCGCCGAGCTGGACGAGATCACCACCCGGGCGCGCGAGCGGCTGCAGGAGGCCGACCTGCTGCGCTTCGGTCTTGAGGAGGTCTCCGCCGCGGAGCCGCGGGCCGGCGAGGACGTCGAGCTGGCCGCGGAGGCCGAGCGGCTGGGCTACGCCGAGGCGCTGGCCGCCGCCTCAGCCGCCGCACACGCCGCGCTCGCGGGCGACCCGGCCGACCCCGAGGCGGTCGACGCCGGGACGCTCGTCGCGGGCGCACAGCGCGCCCTGGGGGCCGTACGGGCCCACGACCCGGCGCTCGCCGGGCTCGCCGACCGGCTCACCGAGGTCGGCATCCTCCTCGGCGACGTGGCGCAGGAGCTGGCGGCGTACGGCGACGGCATCGACGCCGACCCGCTGCGGCTGGCCGCGGTGGAGGAGCGCCGGTCGGTGCTCACCCACCTCACCCGCAAGTACGGCCACGAGCCCGCCGGCGGCGGGGGAGCGGCCGGGGACGGCAGCGTCGCCGCCGTCCTGGAGTGGGCCGAGGCGGGCGCCGCCCGGCTCGCCGAGCTGGACGGCGACGACGAGCGCATCGAGGAGCTGACCGCCGAGCGCGACGTGCTCCGCGGCGAACTGGCGCATCTCGCGCAGGCGCTGAGCGAGGCGCGCGGCGAGGCGGCGGAACGCTTCGGCACGGCCGTCACCGCCGAGCTGACCGAGCTGGCCATGCCGCACGCGCGGGTGACGGTCGGCCTGCGCCGCACGGAGGCCGCCGAGGGCGCCGACGGGCTGGAGATCGACGGCCGCAACGTCGCGTACGGCCCCACGGGCGTGGACGAGGCCGAGCTGCTGCTCGCCCCGCACCCCGGGGCACCGCCGCGGCCCATCGCCAAGGGCGCGTCCGGCGGCGAGCTGTCGCGGGTGATGCTGGCGGTCGAGGTGGTCTTCGCCGGCTCCGACCCCGTCCCGACGTACCTGTTCGACGAGGTCGACGCGGGCGTCGGCGGCAAGGCCGCGGTCGAGGTGGGCCGCCGGCTCGCCCGGCTGGCGCGCGGCGCGCAGGTCGTCGTGGTGACCCACCTGCCGCAGGTCGCGGCGTTCGCCGACCGCCAGCTGCTGGTGGAGAAGACCAGCGACGGCGCGGTCACCCGCAGCGGCGTGACCGTGCTGGACGGCGAGGCGCGGGTGCGGGAGCTGTCCCGGATGCTGGCGGGCCAGGAGGACTCCGAGACGGCCCGGGCGCACGCGCAGGAGCTGCTCGCGGCGGCCCGCGCCGGGGCGGAGTAGCGGCGGGCGGTACGCGGGCGGCGCGCGGGGCCGGCGTGGCCGTGTAGGCCGAACGGGTGCCTTGGGCAACCTCCGCCCGACCCGGTGCGTCTTCCGGTGTGGTCGGGCGGAATGCACCGCGCCGTACGGCCCCCTCCGCGCGACTTCCCTCCGCGCGACGGGCGTGCGGGACATCGCCCGGAAGGGTGGTGCATGTCTGACCTGTACGCCCGTACAGAGCGGTTGGCGGCGCCGAGCCGGGTCCGGTGGCTTCCGGGGAGTGGCATCCTGGGCTGGCCCTGCGACGCCACGGACAGGAGTTCCGGCCCAGTGAGCAGCACCCCCGCACCGCCCCACGGCCACACCGCGCTGCACGCCGTGCAGCTGGTCGGCCGCGGCGAGGCCGGCAGCGGCGTCCATGTGCGCTCGCTGGCGGCCGGGTTGGTGGCCCGGGGCATCCGGGTCACGGTGGTCGCGACGCCCGACGCCGCCGAGCGCTACGGCTTCGCCGCCGCCGGGGCGCACATCGCCCGGCTGCCCGAGGGCGGCGGGCTGGCCACCGCGCCGCTGTGCACGGCGACCGCGCTGCGCGCGGCGTGCGCCGGGGCGGACCTCGTACACGCACACGGGCTGCAGTGCGGGCTGATGGCGTGCTCGACGATCCTCGGCCAGCGGCGGCCGCTGGTCTTCACCTGGCACACGAGGAACAACCCGGACGGGGTACGGGGCCGGGTGCTGCCCCTCCTCGAACGGCGGGTGTCCCGGTCCGCCCGCGTCGTCCTCGG
>NZ_BAAAPF010000439.1:0-4469 GCF_039531005.1 Streptomyces synnematoformans | reverse complement strand
GCTCGACGCGCTCGCCGCCGCCGGGCCGCCGCGCAAGCCGCCCCCGCGCGGCTCACCGTCGACCTCGGCGCCCCGGAGGGGCCGGTGCTGCGCGGCGCCGCGGGCGCGCTGTACGGGCTCAGCGACGTCGGCGTCCCCAGCGACGCCGCGCTCGCGCCGCTGAAGTTCACCAGCGTCTCGCAGAAGCCGGAGGGCGGCGCACAGCACCCCAACGGCGACGCGATCACCGTCTCGGAGTCCTTCTTCCGCAACAGCGAAGGAGACATCCTGGTGATGATGCAGGACATGTACGTGGAGTGGCCGTACGAGGACCTCGGCATCGAGGACTACCTCGGCAAGGTCGAGCGCATCGCCGCCGACATCGCCGCCGCCGAGCAGCGCGACCGCTTCGTCTACGTCCTGTTCAACGAGCCCGACTACATCTGGTACGACCTCGACGTCGCCGACACCGGGCAGTACCGGCGGAACCGGGACCGCTTCCTGCAGGACTGGACGCGCGTCTACCGGCTGGTCCGCTCCCGCCACCCCGGCGCCCGCATCGCCGGCCCCAACGAGGCCGCGTACGACGCCCGCTTCCTGCCCGACTTCCTCGCCTACGCGAAAGCCAACGACGTCCTGCCCGACATCCTGACCTGGCACGAACTCGGCTCCGCCTCGCTCGCCGACTTCCAGGGCCACTACGACCACTACCGCTCGATCGAGCGGGCCGCGGGCGTCGGCCCGCTGCCCGTCAACATCAACGAATACGGCAACCGCCGCGACATGTCCGTGCCGGGACAGCTCGTGCAGTGGGCCGCCATGTTCGAGCGGAACAAGGTGCACGCGGACATGGCGTACTGGGACGCCGCCGGCAACCTCTCCGGCACCGTCGTCCGCGCCAACGCCCCCAACGGCGCCTGGTGGTTCTTCCGCTGGTACGCGGGGCTGACCGGGGAGACCGTCGCCGTCACTCCCCCGCGGCCGAACGCCGTCGACACCCTGCAGGGCATGGCCGCCCTCGACCCGGCCCGCCGCCAGGCCCAGGCCATCGTCGGCGGCGCGGCGGGCGACGCGGACGTCACGCTGCGGAACGTCGCCCGCGACGTGCTCGGCACCGAGGTCAGCGTGGTGGTCAGCGAGGCGGCCTGGTCCGGCTACGAGGGGCAGCACCCGGCACCGCGGGTGCTGTCCCGCACGAAGACCGCCGTGGCCGCCGACGGCACGGTGACCGTGCCCCTGCGCGGCATGCACCTCATGTCCGCGTACCGCATCGTGCTCACCCCCGCCGGCGCCGGCGCTCCCGCCGCGGCCGACGTGCCCTGGTCCGCGGCGTACGAGGCGGAGGACGCGGCGATCACCGACGGCACCGTCCACACCCACGGCACGCCGGCCAACGCCAACGGCTACGCCGCGTCCGGCACCAAGGACGTCGGCGACCTGGGCGAGCCCACCAGCAGGGTCGACTTCACGGTCACCGTCCCCCGCACCGGCCGGTACGACCTCGCCGTCCTGTACGGCAACCAGTCCGGCGTCCCGGCCACGCAGCGGCTCCTGGTCGACGGTGGCGCCTCCGGCAGGAAAGCCACGCTCACGTACCCGTCCACCGAGAACTGGACCTATCGCGGCAAGCAGGAGACCACCCTGCGGCTGTCCGCCGGCAGCCACACCCTCACCCTCGCCCGCGACACCGCCGAGGTCACCCTCGACCGCATCGACCTGACCGAGCACCGCACGCCGCGTGCGGTCTACGAGGCCACCCTCGCCGACATCACCGGCGAGCCGGGCTTCGACTACTCCTCGGCGGCGGGACCCGGCACGGGCGCCCTGCTCCTCGGCCCCGGCGACCAGGCGGTCTTCGACGTCTACGCCCCGCGCGACGCTTACTACACGCTGGTCCCCCGCGCCGCCGGCCCCGTTCGGCTGGCGCTGCACGGCACCGCGCTGACCGCCGCGCCGAACACCCCCCGGAGGGTGTACCTGCTCGCCGGCAACAACCGCGTCACCGTCACGGCCCGTGCCGGCGCCGGTGCCGGCGCCCGCGTCGGCGTCACGGCGCTTGAGGCCGAGGGCGCGGGCGACACCGACGGCGTCACGGTCCTGGAGGCCGCCCGGGCGCGGCTCGCGGGCGGCGCCAGGCTCGTCGACAGCCCGTACGCCTCGGGCGGCAGCTACATCGGCTACCTCGGCAACGCGCCGGAGAGCACCGCCGAGTTCACCGTCACCGCCAGGGCGGCCGGCCGCCACATGCTGGTCGTCCGCTACGCCAACAACGACCGCGACGAGGGCCACGCCTACAACACCGACATCATCTCCCGCAAGGCCGAGATCACCGTCAACGGCACGACGCGGCAGGCGGTCTTCAAGAACACCTGGGGCTGGGACGACTACTGGACCCTCGGCATCCCGGTCGACCTGCGCGACGGCCCCAACACGATCCGGTTCGGCAATCCGTCCGCGTGGGCACCCGACATCGACAGGATCGAGGTGGCACCGGTGCGGCACTGAGCCGGGATCGACCCCGGCCCCTCGACGGGGTGCGGCTCTCCGACGGGTCCCCGGGCGGAGACGCCGTACCCGGCGGGTGCGGGACAATGGAAGTGCCACGGCCGGGGCGGTGACCCTGCGCGGCAGCGGGCAACGTCCGCGTACGTGCGCCCCCCGGCCGGTCCTCACGGCAGTGCCCAGAGTCGAGAGGCGGGAGGCAGGCGGTCATCATGGCCAGCATCACTCAGCGTATCGGCGCCCTGTTCCGGACCAAGGCCCACAAGGCCCTCGACCGGGCCGAGGACCCGCGCGAGGTCCTGGACTACTCGTACGAGCGGCAGGTGGAGATGCTGCAGAGGGTGCGGCGCGGGCTGGCCGACGTCGCGACCAGCCGCAAGCACGTCGAGCGGCAGGTGGACCAGTTGCGGGAGTCCACGGGCAGGCTGGAGGGCCAGGCGCAGCAGGCGCTCACGGCCGACCGGGAGGACCTGGCCCGCGAGGCGCTCACCCGCCGGACCGCCGCGACCTCGAAGATCACCGAGCTGCAGGAGCAGCAGGCGTCGTTGCAGGAGCAGGAGGAGAAACTGACCGAGGCCGCCCAGCGCCTGCAGGCGCAGACGGACTCGTTCCGTACCCGCAAGGAGACGCTCAAGGCCACCTACACCTCGGCCGAGGCCCAGACCCGGGTCACCGAGGCCGTGAGCGGCATCGGTGAGGAGCTGGGCGATGTCGGCCTCGCCACGCAGCGGGCTCAGGACCAGACCGAGCAGATGCAGGCGCGCGCGGGCGCGCTGGACGAGCTGATCGCTTCCGGGGCGCTGGAGGACGCCACGCTGCCGGCCGGCCAGGACGACATGCAGGCCGAACTGGAGCGCGTCCATGCGGATCAGGACGTGGAGATCGAGCTGGCCAGGATGAAGGCGCAGCTGCCGTCCGCTTCCGCCCCGACGGAAACGGAGGGTCCGGACACCCCGGAGGACACCGCCTGACCCCCGGGGGCCCGGGCCGCGGGCGGCGGCCAGCGCGCGGGCCTCCGTCCAGAGCAGTCCAACCGGCGGGGCCGGCCGGGAGCCCTCAGTCTGGACACATATGAAAGGCGCGCGAAGACCCGACAGGCGCCGCCGCGCCCTGGGCTGGGCGGCCTCCGGCGCCGGAGCCGCGGTGGCGGCTGCCCTCACCGCGCTGGCCCTCGCCGACGCCCCGCCCTTCGGCGCCGACCCGGGTTCCGGCAGCCGGTCGCCGCACGCCTCGGCCAGTCCGTACTCCCCGGCCGACGCGCTGCGGCCCGCCATCGTCGCCCGGGAGAAGTGGGGCGCCGATCCGCGCCTCCTCGACCAGAAACCGCACTACGCGGACGCCGTGCATGCCGTGGTCATCCACCACACCGGCAACTCCAACGACTACGACTGCGCGGACAGCCCCCGTCTGGTACGGGAGATGTACGCGACGCACGCCGTCGACAAGGGCTGGGGCGACATCGGCTACAACTTCCTGGTCGACAAGTGCGGCACGGTCTTCGAGGGCCGGAAGGGCGGCGTGGACCGCCCGGTGATCGGGGCCCACGCCATCGGCCTCAACAGGGGCACGACCGGGATCGCCGTGATCGGCGCGTACACGGAGGGCGTGCCGGTGCCGAAGCCGCTGCGGGAGTCCATGGCCGTGCTCATCGCCTGGAAACTCGGGCTCGCCGGCATCGCCCCCGGCGCGCGTGCGCAGCTCGTCTCCACCAACAGCAGCAGCCGCTTCCCGAAGCACAGCTCCGTCACCGTGCCGGCCGTCATCGGCCACATCGACGCGTACGAGACGAACTGTCCCGGGAAGGCGCTCCTCGAACTGCTGCCCGGCCTCCGCAAGGAGGCGGCCCGCCTGCAGAGCGAGGCGAAGGCGCTGGTCCGGAGGGACGGCGGCCGGGCCGGCGACCGGAAGGCCGGGGGCGCGGGTCCGGTGCGCGCCCGCGCGGCCGGCCCCGGGGCGTCTCCGCCGCACCGGCCCCGGGCCCGGCCGCG
>NZ_BAAAPF010000438.1:0-4479 GCF_039531005.1 Streptomyces synnematoformans | reverse complement strand
GGTGCGGCCGCCGTCGGCGGCGATGAGGTAACGGGCGGTGGCCGGCCCGGCGGTGGCGGCGGCTTCGGCGGTCTCCGGCGCGGCGGCGCCGGTGGCGGCGGCCTCGGCGGCCGTCCCGGCGGCGGTGGCCGTCCCGGCCTCGCCGGCGGTCCCGGCGGTCCCGGTGGCCGCGGCGGCACGCAGGGCGCCTTCGGGCGTCCGGGCGGTCCCGCGCGCCGCGGTCGCAAGTCGAAGCGGCAGCGCCGCCAGGAGTACGAGCAGATGCAGGCGCCGTCCATCGGCGGCGTGATGCTCCCGCGCGGCAAGGGCGAGACGGTCCGTCTCTCCCGCGGCGCGTCCCTCACCGACTTCGCGGAGAAGATCAACGCCAACCCGGCGTCGCTGGTCCAGGTGATGTTCAACCTGGGCGAGATGGTCACCGCGACGCAGTCCGTCTCCGACGAGACGCTGCACCTCCTGGGCGAGGAGATGAACTACACCGTCCAGGTCGTCAGCCCGGAGGAGGAGGACCGCGAGCTGCTCGAGTCCTTCGACATCGAGTTCGGCGAGGACGAGGGCGGCGAGGAGGCGCTCGTGCCGCGGCCCCCGGTGGTCACCGTCATGGGCCACGTCGACCACGGCAAGACGCGCCTGCTGGACGCGATCCGCAAGACCAACGTCCTGGAGGGCGAGGCCGGCGGCATCACCCAGCACATCGGCGCGTACCAGGTGGCGACCGACGTCAACGGCGACGAGCGCCGGATCACCTTCATCGACACCCCGGGTCACGAGGCGTTCACCGCCATGCGTGCCCGCGGTGCGAAGGCGACCGACATCGCGATCCTCGTGGTCGCGGCCAACGACGGCGTGATGCCGCAGACGGTCGAGGCGCTGAACCACGCCAAGGCGGCCGAGGTGCCGATCGTCGTCGCGGTCAACAAGATCGACGTCGAGGGCGCGGACCCGGCGAAGGTACGCGGCCAGCTCACCGAGTACGGGCTGGTGGCCGAGGAGTACGGCGGCGAGACGATGTTCGTCGACATCTCCGCCAGGGAGGGCCTGCACATCGAGGACCTGCTGGAGGCCGTCGTCCTCACCGCGGACGCCAGCCTGGACCTGCGCGCGAACCCGAAGCAGGACGCCGAGGGCCTCGCGATCGAGGCCCACCTCGACCGCGGCCGCGGCGCCCTGGCGACCGTGCTGGTCCAGCGCGGCACGCTGCGCGTCGGCGACACGATGGTCGTCGGCGACGCCTACGGCCGCGTGCGCGCCATGCTCGACGACATGGGCAACCCCCTGGAGGAGGTCGGCCCCTCGACCCCCGCCCAGGTGCTCGGTCTGACCAGTGTCCCCGGCGCCGGCGACAACTTCCTGGTGGTCGAGGAGGACCGGACGGCCCGCCAGATCGCCGAGAAGCGCGCCGCGCGCGAGCGCAACGCCGCCTTCGCCAAGCGCACCCGCCGGGTGTCGCTGGAGGACCTGGACAAGGTGCTCAAGGCCGGCGAGGTGCAGCAGCTCAACCTCATCATCAAGGGCGACGCGGCGGGTTCCGTCGAGGCGCTGGAGTCCTCGCTGATGCAGCTGGACGTCGGTGAAGAGGTGGACCTGCGCGTGCTGCACCGCGGCGTGGGTGCGGTCACCGAGACCGACATCGACCTGGCCACGGGCTCGGACGCGATCGTGATCGGCTTCAACGTCCGCGCCGAGGGCCGGGCGACGCAGATGGCCGAGCGCGAGGGCGTCGACGTCCGGTACTACTCGGTGATCTACCAGGTCATCGAGGAGATCGAGGCCGCGCTGAAGGGCATGCTCAAGCCGGAGTACGAGGAGGTGGAGCTCGGCACCGCCGAGATCCGCGAGGTCTTCCGCTCCTCCAAGCTGGGCAACATCGCCGGTGTGCTCATCCGCTCCGGCGAGGTCAGGCGCAACTCCAAGGCCCGGGTCGTCCGCGACGGCAAGGTGGTCGCGGAGAACCTCAACATCGAGGGCCTGCGCCGCTTCAAGGACGACGTCACCGAGATCCGCGAAGGGTTCGAGGGCGGTATCAACCTCGGAAACTACAACGACATCAAGGTGGACGACGTCATCGCGACATACGAGATGCGCGAGAAGCCGCGCGGCTGACCCGCAGCACCGTCGGCAGGGGGCGGCCCTTCACGAAGGGCCGCCCCTTCGCCGCCCACCATCCCGTATATCCCGTACCGGCGGGTGATCCGGACACACGTGTACGTAGGAACGCTTTCCTGCGACTTCCTCCTCGGCGACGTACGGTCGCTGAAGGAGAAGCGCTCCGTCGTCCGCCCGATCGTCGCGGAGCTGATCCGCAAGTACGCGGTGACCGCTGCGGAGGTCGGACACCAGGACCTGTACCGGCGGACCGTGATCGGTCTGGCGACGGTCTCCGGGGACGCCGGGCACCTCACCGACGTGCTGGACCGCTGCGAGCGCATGCTCGCCGCCCGGCCGGAGGTGGAGCTGCTGGCCGTACGCCGGCGGATCCACCACGAAGACGACGAGTAGACAAGTGGGCAAGGAGACGGACCAGTGGCCGACAACGCACGGGCGAAGCGCTTGGCGGACCTCATCCGTGAGGTCGTGGCCGAGAAGCTGCAGCGGGGTATCAAGGACCCGCGGCTCGGCTCCAGGGTGACCATCACCGACACGCGGGTCACCGGCGACCTCCGGGAGGCGACCGTCTTCTACACGGTGTACGGCGACGACGAGGAGCGGGCGCAGGCCGCGAAGGGGCTGGAGAGCGCCAAGGGCGTGCTGCGCTCGGCGGTCGGCGCCGCGGCCGGGGTGAAGTTCACGCCCACGCTGGCGTTCGTGCCGGACGCGCTGCCCGAGAACGCCAAGAACATCGACGACGTGCTGGCCCGGGCCCGGCAGCAGGACGAGCAGGTGCGCTCCGCCGCCGCGGGCGCGGAGTACGCGGCCGGGGCCGACCCGTACCGCCGGGACCGGGACGAGGACGACGAGGACGGCGACGGGAGCGGTGCCGCGAGCGGCGGCGCGGGCGAGGACGCGGACGGGGGCCCGGCGCGGGCATGAGCGGGAAGTCGACCGGCCCGGACGGCCTTGTCCTCGTCGACAAGCCGGCCGGGCTGACCTCGCACGACGTCGTCGGCCGGCTCCGCCGGCTGGCCCGTACCCGGCGCGTCGGCCACGCCGGGACGCTGGATCCGATGGCGACGGGCGTGCTCGTCGTCGGCGTGGAGAAGGCGACCCGGCTGCTCGGCCACCTCGCGCTCACCGACAAGGAGTACCGGGCCACGATCCGCCTCGGCCAGACGACGGTGACCGACGACGCCGAGGGCGACGTCACCGCCGCCGCCGACGCCGGCGACCTGCCGCCGGGCGCGGTCGACGCCGGCATCGCCGGGCTGACCGGCGACCTCCTGCAGGTGCCGTCCGCGGTCAGCGCGATCAAGGTGGCCGGCAAGCGGTCGTACAAGCGGGTGCTGGACGGCGAGGACGTGGAACTGCCGGCCCGGCCGGTGACCGTCAGCACGTTCGTGCTGCACGACGTCCGCACGACGACGGCCGGCGACGGCACGCGGGTCACGGACCTGGACGTGACGGTGGTGTGCTCCTCCGGCACGTATATCCGCGCCCTCGCCCGCGACCTCGGCGCCGAGCTGGGCGTCGGCGGCCACCTCACCGCGCTGCGCCGCACCCGCGTCGGCCCGTACGGGCTGGACGGCGCGCGGACGCTGGCGCAGTTGGAGGAGCGGCTGGAGGTGCTGCCGATCGGGGCCGCCGCGGCGGCGGCCTTCCCGCGCTGGGACGTCGACGCCGAGCAGGCGCGACTGCTGTCGCACGGGGTGCGGGTGACGGTGCCGGCGGGGCTGGCGGAGGGGCCGAACGCGGTGTTCGGGCCGGACGGGCGGTTCCTGGCGCTGGTGGAGCCGGCCGGGGGACGGGCGAAGGCGCTGGCGGTGTTCGCGTAGCGCGCGGGTAGGACGCGGGGGGTACGCGACGGCCGTTGCGGCCGTCCGCGGCGCGGCCCGCACAGCCGGTACTCCGCCGAACGGGTGTCCCCGGGGGCGCATCGCGCCATTCCCGTTTCCCGTGATCAGCCGGTGGCAAGCCATGCCCTGGGCCCACTCGGGGAGGCTGGTCGATGCCGCACTCATCGCCGCCGCCGCGCGCGCCCGGCACCGTCGTGCACATCCGCGACCTCGCCGGCCGTCCGCGGGGCACCGGATTCCTCGTGGACGCCGCGGGCACGCTGCTCACCAGCCACGAGGCCGTCGACGGGCTCCCGCGACTGGTGCTGCACGCCCCCGGCGACGCGCGCACGCGGCTCGTCGAGGCCGCGGACGTCACCCCGTTGCCGGCCGCCGACCTCGCGGTCGTACGGGCCGGAGGGCTGGCCGGCGGCCGCCCGTTCGCGCTCGCCGCGGCCGGGCTCGAGGACGGCGCCGAGGTGGCCGGGGGGCGGCCGGCGGCGGTGCGGGTGCCGGAGCGGGTGGTGGCCGCGGCCCCGGCCACGTACAC
>NZ_BAAAPF010000437.1:0-4517 GCF_039531005.1 Streptomyces synnematoformans | reverse complement strand
GCCCCCGCCGGCCTCGCGCGGCCCGACGACGGCCGGGTACGGGGCCGGCCGCGAGGCCCGTACCCGCGCCCCCAGGGTGCCGCGCTCCGGCCCGGCCAGCTCGGCGCGCAGCCCCGCCCCGACGCACCGCCGCACCAGCGCCTCGGCGTACCCCGCCTCCGCCTCGCCCACCGGCAGCACCACCGCCTGCACCGGAGCCAGCCACGGCGGGAAGGCGCCCTGGTGCACCTCGATGAGCTGCGCCATCGCCCGCTCCGCGCTGCCCACGACCGAGCGGTGCACCATCACCGGCCGGTGCCGCCCGCCGTCCGGGCCCACGTACGCGAGGCCGAAGCGGGCCGGCTGGTGGAAGTCGACCTGCACGGTGGACAGGGTCGACTCGCGACCCGCCGCGTCGACCACCTGCACGTCGATCTTCGGCCCGTAGAACGCCGCCTCGTCCTCCTCCGCCTCGTACGCGACGCCCGCCGCCGCGAGCGCCTTCTCCAGCAGCGCCCCCGCGCGCCGCCACAGCCCGGGGTCGCGCACGTACTTGCCGCCGGGGCCCGGCAGCGAGAGCCGGTAGCGGGCGGCGTCGAGGCCCATCGCCGCGTACGCCTCGCGGACGAGCCGCAGCGCCGCCAGCGCCTCGTCGGCGACCTGCTCCAGGGTGCAGAAGACGTGCGCGTCGTTGAGCTGGATGGCGCGTACGCGGGTGAGCCCGCCGAGGACGCCGGACAGCTCGGCGCGGTACATGCCGCCCAGCTCGGCCAGGCGCAGCGGGAGTTCGCGGTAGCTGCGCTCGCGGGAGCGGTAGATGAGCGCGTGGTGGGGGCAGAGGCTGGGGCGGAGCACGACCTGCTCGCCGCCCGGGCCGCCCAGCTCCATGGGCGGGAACATGTCGTCGCGGTAGTGCTCCCAGTGGCCGGACAGCTCGTACAGCTCGCGCTTGCCGAGCACGGGCGAGTAGACGCGCTGGTAGCCGGCGCGGCGCTCGACGTCGGCGACGTACTCCTCCAGCGCCTGCCGGACGGCGGCGCCGGCGGGCAGCCAGTACGGCAGGCCGGCGCCGATGAGGGGGTCGGTGTCGAAGAGGTCGAGTTCGCGGCCGAGGCGGCGGTGGTCCTGCACGGTGGGCTCCTCGCGGGTCGGTGGGGGCCGGTGGGCCGGGGGCCGCCCGCGGGGGCGCGCACGCCGAAGCCCCGGGGCGGTCGCCCCGGGGCTTCGGCTGGGTCGTTACGTCAGCGCGCCGGGACGGTGTCCGGCGTCGTCGTCTGCACAGCGCGCTTCATGGGCGGGAGATTAGCAGGGGCGGCAGGCCGGAGCCGACCCGTTTTCGGTGCCGGGCCCGGGCCCGGCGGGTGCCTCCGGGGGCGGTGCGGGCTACGCGCGTACGTCCGCGGGCCGCGACGTCACGGGCCCCGGGGGTGCCGCCGCTGCGGGCCCGCCTCCCGCCGGGCCGAAGCGGGCCCGGTACGCCGACGGGCTCAGCCCCGTGCGCCGGCGCAGCTGCGTCCGCAGGTTCGCGGCCGTGCCAAGACCGCTCGTCCGCGCCACCACCTCCAGCCGCCCCTCGCCGCGCTCGATCAGCCGGCACGCCAGCGCCACCCGCTCCCCCGTCAGCCACGCCAGCGGCGTCGTGCCCAGCTCGCGGGCGAACCGCCGGTGCAGCGTGGCGGGGCTGACGGCGGCCTGCCCGGCCAGGTCGGCGACGGTCAGCGGGCGGTCGAGGCGCGCCGCCGCCCAGGCGAGCACCGGGGCGAGCGACGCGTCCGGCACCTCCGGCACCGGGCGCTCGATGAACTGCCGCTGCCCGCCGTCGCGGTGGGCGGCGAAGACGAGGCGCCGGCTGACGTGGTTGGCCACGTCAGCGCCGTGGTCGCGGCGGATCAGGTGCAGCCCCAGGTCCAGGGCGGCGGCGCTGCCGGCGGCGGTGAGCACATCGCCGTCGTCGACGAAGAGCACGTCCCGCCGGACCCGTACGGCCGGGTGGCGGGCGGCGAAGCGGTCGGCCCAGCGCCAGTGGATCGCCGCCGGGCGGCCGTCGAGCACGCCGGCGGCGGCCAGGGCGTACGCGCCGGTGCAGAAGCTGACGAGCCGGGCGCCGCGGGCGGCGGCGCGGCGGATGGCGGCGACGACGGGGGCGGTGGGCGGGGTGTCGTCGGGGCGGTTGGGGACGATCACGGTGTCCGCGGCGTCGGCGGCGGCCAGGCCGGGGACGCCCGAAAGGGTGAAGAAGCCGTCGTGCATGCGCACGCCGGGGACGGGGGCGCAGAGCGTGAAGTCGTACCACGGCACGTCCAGCTCGGGGCGGCGCAGCCCGAACAGCTCGGTGGCGATGCCCATCTCGAAGGGGTTCGAGCCGGCGTCCACGAGCATGGCGACGCGGTGCGGCCGGGGCGGCTCGTCCCGCTGCGAGGATCCTTGCGGCATATGCGATTCGTAGCACTCCCGGCGGGCCCCTGTCACGCGCAGGATGGGTGGGGAGAGATCGCCGCAACACCTGCGGCGAGGGAAGCGAGGAGCCCACCGTGATCAGCCACCCCTCCGAGCCCACGGCCCTCGGCCACGCGCTGGAGCGCATCGCGGAACCGTGGAGTCCGCACGTCGTCGCGCGAGTCAACGACTACGACGTCAAGATCGCGCATGCCGAGGGCGAGCACGTGTGGCACGTGCACGAACACACCGACGAGTTCTTCCTCGTCATCGAGGGCGAGCTGCGCATCGGCCTGCGCGAGGAGGGCGGCGAGCGTACGGTCACGCTGTCGAAGGGCGCGGTGTTCACCGTGCCGCGCGGCGTCGAGCACCGGCCGGTGGCCGCGCCCGGCACGGCGATCATGATGTTCGAGCCGGCCGGCACGGTGAACACCGGCGACCGCCACGAGGCCGTGCCGGGCCACATCCCGTCGACGACCGGCTTCGAGCTGGCGTAGCGCCGCCCGGGGTCAACCGGCCCCGAACTGCGGGTCGCGGCCCGTCGCGGCCAGCGCGCGGTCGAAGGGCGGGGCGTCGGCCGGTACGGACACGGCCTCGGCGAAGCCGTCGTACTTCCGGTACATCTCGCCGTGGTCCTCCGCGACCCGCAGAACGAGCGCGGCCACCCCCGCCGAGGCCCGGTACTCCTGCCCGGTGGCGCGCGCCACGTCCCAGCCGTGCACCGCCATCTCCTTGGCGATCACCGCGGCCACCTCCGGCGCCGCCATCGACAGGAAGCCCAGGTCGACGTCGCCCTCCCAGACCGCGGGTGCCGCCCAGGCGGCGACGGCGCGGTCGAGCTGCGCGGCGTACGCGTCCGCCCAGCCGGGCTCGGCGGCGAAGTCGCGCTTCGGCAGCTCCTCGGGGAGCGGGGTGCGCAGGGCACGGTGCTCCAGGCCGTGGGAGGTGAAGGCGACCCAGTGGTTGACGAGGGTGCGGACGTCCCAGTCCGCGCAGGGCGTCGGCCCGTCGAGCTGCTCCGGCCGCACGCCGCGGGCGATACGGGCCGCCTCTTCCGCGCACTCCTTCATCACGGCGTACACGTCTGCGTTGGTGCTGTTCTCGCTGCTCATACGGGTGAACGTACGGCGGGGCGGCGCGGCGGGTCTTGAACAAACGCGACAGCTACGCTGCGCGTATGCCTACGCCCGGCTCCGGATTCGACGACGCGCACGGCGTGCTGCACCCCGGCGAGCACGCCCGCCTCGCCACGCTCGACCGCCGCGCGCCGGGCGCGGCGGTCGCGCCGTTCGTCGAGCGGTACTGGCACGTGCGCTGGCGGCTGCCGGGCGCCGACACGTACGACACGAAGGTGCTCACGCACCCGGCCCTCCACCTGGTCTTCGAGGAGCCCGAGCCGCTCGTGTACGGGGTGCAGCGCGACCTGTTCGTCCGCCGGCTGGCCGGCGCCGGGCAGGTGCTCGGGGTGCGGTTCCGGCCGGGCGGCTTCCGGGCGCTGGCGCCGGGGCCGGTCGCGGAGCTGGCGGACCGGCGGGTGCCGGCGGCGGAGCTGTTCGGGCCGCGGGTGGCGGAGGTGAGCCGGGCGGTGCTGGCGGCGGGCGACCCGCCGGAGATGTGCGCCCGCGCGGAGGACTTCCTGCGCCCGCTGCTGCCGGCCGCGCCCGACCCGGCCGCCGAGGAGGCGGCGGCCGCGGTGGCGCGGATCGCGGCGGAGCCGGGGCTGCTGCGGGTGGACGAGGTGGCGCTGGGGGCGGGGATGTCCGTACGGCGGTTGCAGCGGCTGTTCGCGGAGTACGTCGGGGCGAGCCCGAAGTGGGTACTGCGGCGGGCCCGGCTGCAGGAGGCGGCGGCGCGGGCGGACGCGGGCGCGGCGCTGGACCTCGCCGCGCTGGCGGCGGACCTGGGCTACGCGGACCAGGCCCATCTGACGCGGGACTTCACGGCGACGGTGGGCGCCCCGCCGTCGCGGTACGCGGGCGGCACGGCGGGCTGCGCACGCGGGGCGGGGCGGCGCGGTGCGCGCCCGGCACGGGGGAGCCCGGCACGGGACGAGCCCGGCACGGGACGAGCCCGGCACGGCACGTGGCTGGCACGGCACATGG
>NZ_BAAAPF010000436.1:0-4552 GCF_039531005.1 Streptomyces synnematoformans | reverse complement strand
GTGTCCGCCCCCGGCGGCAGCGTGCCGAACGCCAGGCCCCGGGAGCCGACCGCGCGGGCGGCGCAGAAGGCGTCCGCGACCGCCGCGTCGCCGTGCCGGTGCAGCAGCGCGCCCTGCAGCGCCAGCGCCATCGACTCGACCACGTGCCGCGCCCGGTACTCCGCCGCCGCCACGTCCGCCAGGTCCTTGCGCAGCCGGACCACGGCCGCGTCGAGCCGCGCGTCGGCGCCCGCGGCGGCGTCGACCTCGGCGAAGAACGCCGTCACCGTCTCCGGCCGCCGCGCCATCGCGCGCAGCGCGTCGAGCGCGGCGACGTTGCCGGAGCCCTCCCAGATCGACGGCAGCGGCGCCTCCCGGTACAGCCTCGGCATGCCGGACTCCTCGACGTAGCCGTTGCCGCCGAGGCACTCCAGCGCCTCGGCGGCGTGCGCGGGACCGCGCTTGCACACCCAGTACTTGGTCACCGCGAGGCCGATCCGCCGGAACAGCGTCTCCTGCTCGTCGGCGGTGCCCGTCTCGCCGCGGTCGACGGCGCCGGCCAGCCGCATGCTCGCCACCGTCGCCGCCTCGGCCTCGACGGCGAGGTCCGCGAGCACGTTCGCCATCAGCGGCTGATCGGCGAGCCGCCTGCCGAACGCCCGCCGGTGCCGGGCGTGGTGGAGGGCCTGCGCGACGCCGAGGCGCATGCCGCCGGCGGTGGCGAGCGCGCAGTCCAGCCGCGTCATGTTGACCATCTTGATGATGGTCTTCACGCCCGCGCCCTCCGCGCCGACGAGCCGGCCGGCCGCGCCCTCGTACTCGATCTCGGCGGAGGCGTTGGAGCGGTTGCCGAGCTTGTCCTTCAGGCGCATGAGCCGGATCGCGTTGCGGGTGCCGTCGGGCAGCACGCGCGGGACGAGGAAGCAGGACAGGCCGCCGGGCGCCTGCGCGAGGGTGAGGAAGACGTCGGACATGGGCGCCGAGGTGAACCACTTGTGGCCGGTGAGCGCGTACAGGCCGTCGCCGTCGCCGGCCGGTACGGCGCGGGTGGTGTTGGCGCGTACGTCGGAGCCGCCCTGCTTCTCCGTCATCGACATGCCGGCGACCAGGCCGGCCTTGGCGGTCGGCGGGCGCAGCCCGAAGTCGTAGGCGGCGGAGGTCAGCAGGGGTTCGTAGGCGGCGGCGAGGTCCGGCGCGGCGCGCAGCGCGGGGACGGCCGCGTACGTCATGGAGACGGGGCACAGGTGGCCGGCGTCGGTCTGGCCCCAGACGAAGAGCTTCGCGGCGCGCGCGACGTGCGCGCCGGGGGTGCCCGACCGCCAGGGTGCGGCGTGCAGGCCGTGGGCGACGGCGGTACGCATCAGCTCGTGCCAGTCCGGGTGGAACTCGACCTCGTCGACGCGGTGGCCGTAGCGGTCGTGGGTGCGCAGGACGGGCGGATGCTCCTCGACGTGCCGGGCCCACTCCTGCGCCTCCGCGCCCCCGGCGAGCAGCCCCAGCGCGCGTACGCCGTCCTCGGCCCAGCCGGCGCCGTGGGTGCGGAGGGACTCCAGGAGGGCGGGGTAGGCGGCGACGTCGTAGGAGGTGAGGGGCGGGGGCTGGTTGGTGACGTCATGGGTGGTCGGCATGCGGGACTCCCAGGGCTCTGCGGGTGAAGGCGGCGAGGCGCGCGGGGGTGCCGGGGCCGGGGCCGTCCGGACCGGGGACGGGGGCATGCGGGCCGGGGCCGCCCGCGGCCGCGCCGGACAGCGGTCCGATCAGCGCCTCGGCGCAGGCCCCGACGAGGGCGGCCGCGGTCAGCGGCGGATCCTGCGGGGGCAGCCGCCCCGAGGCGGTGCCCTCGGCGATGCGGGCGGCGAACACGTCGCGGAACGCCCGCCGGAAGACCAGGCGCTCGGTCTCGACCGCGGGGTCCACGGGCTCGGCGAGCAGCGCGTACGCCACCCGCGGGCGGCGCAGCGCCCGGCGCGCGAACGTCTCCGCGGCGGCGGCGACGCCCTCGGCGGGGTCCGCGGGCCGGTGGGCGGCGGCGGACACGGCCGCGACCTCGGCGGTGACGACGCTGCGGAACAGCTCGACGGCGAGCACGGACTTGCTCGGGAAGTGGCGGTAGACGCTGCCGGTGGCGATACGGGCCCGGGCGGCGACGGCGGCGACCGTGCAGCCGGCGTAGCCCTCGTCGGCGAGGAGCGCGCGGGCGGCGTCGAGGAGGTCGCGCCGCCGGTCGTCCAGCCGCGCCTGGACGGCGGGGGTGCGCCGGTAGGGCATGGGAAGGATTGAAGCAGTGATTCACAGCTTCAGCAAGAAGACCGGGGGATGTCAGTGGCGGGTGCCAGACTCGGCGGCATGACGGAGGAACTACGGCTGAGGGACGTGGTCGAGGAGGATCTTGAGGTCTTCCTCGCACACGAGCACGATCCGGAGAATGTGCGGCGCTCGCGCTTCCCGCCGCGCGAGCGGGAGCGCTTCATGACGCACTGGCGGGAGACGATCCTGCGGGATCCGACCTGCCTGGTGCAGACGGTGGCCGTCGACGGGAGGACCGCGGGGGGCGTGGTGGCCTGGTGGGACGGCGACCGGCGGTTCCTGGGCTACGTCTTCGGCCGGGAGTTCTGGGGCCGGGGGATAGGCACGCGGGCGGTGGGCCGGTTCCTGGAGCTGGAGCGCCACCGCCCGCTGTACGCGGACCCGTACGTGGGCAACACGGGCTCGGTGCGGCTGCTGGAGAAGCTCGGCTTCCGGCGGACGGGGGACAGCGACTGGAACGGGGACGACGAGCACGTGGTGCTGGTCCTGGAGTAGCGGCCCCCGGGCGTGAGCGGGCGTGCCCGCTCCGCGGGCGCACGGCCCACGTCCGGCGGACGTCCGGGCCCGCCGCCCCCGGCCCGTACCGCCGGGTCGGCGCCCGGGCGGCGCCGCGCCGACGGCGCTACGCCGCGCCCTTGGTCCCGCCGCGGACCACCAGGGAGTCCAGCAGCTCCTGCGTCACCGCGGCGACCTCCGCCACCGCCTTGTCGAACGCCTCGGCGTTGTGCGGCGCGGGGTGGCGGAAGCCGGAGACCTTCCGTACGTACTGCAGGGCCGCCGCCCGCATGTCGTCCTCGGTGACGGTGTCGGTGTACGGGGGGCGCAGGGTCTTGATGCTTCGGCACATATGTACGACGGTACGCCGCCGCTCTGACAGCCGCGGCCGGCAGCGCGGCGGGGGCGGGATCACCAGCTGGTGAGCAGGAGGTGGTTGACGGTGAGCGCCACCGCGGCCTGCGCGGTGAGCCAGGCGCGGTGGTCGCGGTCCGGGAGGAGGGCGGCGGCCGGGAGCAGCCAGAGCGTGAACGGGAGCCAGATCCGCTCCGTCTCCGCCTTGCTGAGCCCGGAGAGGTCGGCCGCCACGATGCACGCAAGACCGGCGACCGCCATCGCCGCCACGGCGTACGTGGAGACGGCCCTCCGGCGCTCGGACCAGGCCGTGCGCAGCGCGCGGCGGACCCCCGCCACCGCCGCGGGGCCCGCGCTGACCGCCGCCAGGGCCAGGTTCCCCCAGATCCAGTACGCGTACGGCCGCTCCCCGCCCCAGCCCTGGTAGTAGCGCTCGTGCAGCAGGTCGTAGCCCTCGTACCACCAGAACCCGGTCGCCGTGAAGGCCACCGCGACCGGCAGCGCACCCAGCACCGCCCACGGCACCGCGCGCAGCACCGCGCTCCGCCCCGCGGGCCCGCGCCGGGCGGCGCACCACAGCACCGCGGCGACCGGCAGCACCAGCAGCGCCAGCCCGTACGAGAGGTACAGCGCCCACACCAGCACCAGCCCCGCGCCCGCGCCCGCCACCGCCGGGCGGCGGCCCGTCCGGGTCACCGCCAGCGCCAGCAGCGCCAGGCCCCAGGCGGCCACGGCGGCGAAGTAGGCGTCCGCGGACACCCCCGCCCAGATCGCCCACGGCGCCAGCACCAGGAACGGCGCCGCCCGCCGCGCGCGCTCCTCGCCGCCCAGCGCCCGCAGCGCGACCAGCGCCGCGACCGCCGCGGACGCGCCCACGGTGATGCAGAAGACCGCGCCCCACGCCCCGCCGCCGAGCCCCACCCGGTCCAGGCCGACGAACGTGAGGATCGCGCCGGGCGGGTGCCCGGCGATGTGCGCGGGCCAGTTGTCCGGGGCCTCCATGAGGATGTGGTCCGTGAACGTGCGTACGGCGTGCCCCAGGTCGTCGAAGCGGTCGACGGTCTCCGGCACGGCGTACTCGTTCTTCTTCAGCAGCCGCCCCGCGGCCCCGTCCCGCCAGCCGTCGATCAGCGCCAGGGACCAGATCCACGCCATCCCCGTCAGCCACGCCGCCGGCAGCAGCCGGCGCCACGGCAGCCGGTCGGCGAGCGGGGGCCCGTACGCGACGACGGCGGCGGCGACGGCGAACGCCGCGGGGGTGCCGGGCCCGTAGTGCGGCTCCCAGGTGGCGATCAGCGGCGGCCAGCGCACGTGCAGGATGCCGTCGTCGTTGATGGCCCGTCCGATGACGGCGGTCGCCGCGACGAGCAGGGCGGCGTAGCCGGCGGCGACCGGGTCCCACCGGCGGCCGGCCGGC
>NZ_BAAAPF010000435.1:0-4573 GCF_039531005.1 Streptomyces synnematoformans | reverse complement strand
AGCGCCTCGGCGCCCTCGGAGATGCCCGCCCAGTGCGGCGTACGGGCCGGCCGCCGCGCCGCGCGGTAGACGGTGAGCGGGGCCAGCACCGACCCCTCCGCCCGCGCCAGCGCTGTGACGGGCCGCAGCAGCGAGCGCCGCCGGCGGTCCAGCAGCAGGTCAGCGAGCCGGGCCGGGTGGGCGTCGAGGACCTCGCGGGCGCCGACGCCCACGAGGTGGTCGGCGCTGCCCGCGGCCAGCCGGCGCCGGTGCCGGGCGGCGGCGACCAGCGAAGGACCAGGCTCGTCGGTCAGCGGCATGCTCTCCAGGTCCGCGTACGGCAGCGCCTCCTCGCCGGCCGCGACCACCACGTGGTGCAGCCGCGGGTTGGCGGCGATGGTGCGGGCCCGTTCCAGCTCGCCCTCGTCGGCGCGCGCGGTCAGGTCGTTGAACGTCACGGCGACCAGCCGTTCGCCCTGCCCAGGACCCAGCCCCGGCGGCGTGCCGGGCACCCCCGGCAGCCCGGCGGCCAGCAGCGCGAGGGTGCCGGAGGCGATGCCGCCGGAGAGGTCGGCTCCGATGCCGGGGGCCGGGCCGCGGGCGGCGCGCCGGTCGGCGGGCCCCATGCCCGGCACGGGGCCGGGGTCGAGGCCGCCGAAGCCGGGCTCGGGCGCGTGCCGCGGGGCGGCGAGCCGGGCCCGTACGGACTCCACCAGCGCGTCCCGTACGCCCTCCACCGCCGGTTCGGTGTCCAGCGACGGCGCGGCGACGGCGAGCGAGGCGCGCGGCTCGTAGCCGGTGATCTCCTTCTGGCCCTCGCGGAGGATGAGCGCGTGCCCGGGCGGCACGCGGTGCACGCCGGCGTACGGCGTGCCGTCGCCGAGGGCCTCCGGCACGTCGGGGCAGGCGAGCTGGGCGGCGAGGTGGGGGACGTCCAGCTCGGCCTCGATGAGGTCGGCGAGCGGCAGGGCGGCCGTGGCGTACGCGGTGCCGCCGTCCCAGGCGGTGTGGAAGACGGGGCGGGCGCCGGCGAGGTCGCCGAGGACGGTGGTGCGGCGGCCGACCTGCGCGACGGCGGTGTACCCGCCGGGCCAGGCGCTCAGGTGCCGTACGGCGCCGCCGCGGGCGGCGAGCAGGCCCACGCGCAGCTGCTCGTCGCCGGCGCCGCAGACGCCGAAGACCGCCAGCCGGATCAGCGGTGCGATGTCGACGACCCGGATCTCGTCCGGCCGCCAGTCGCCGACCGCCCACAGCGGATCGGGGCCGCCCCAGACGAGTTGGGCGCCGACGGGGTGGAGGTCGTAGTCGTCGGCCGTCTGTGCGCCGTCGAGGAACGAGGGCGCGGCGGCGGAACTGCTCCACCCCACCAACCACCGCATGCGCGCCTCCTCGTGGGCAACTGGGGACGGAACCGGCATATGCCAGGCGAGTCGGGCGAGCCGGGCGATCGGCGTCAACTCCGCCACGCACAGGGCGTACTGCCGCTTCGTCAGGACCATGCTGCCACGAGAGGGGCGCATGTGAGGGGATGCGGTCGTGCCGGAGTCTGCCCGGCGCGGCCGGAAGCGCGGCCGGAAGCGCCGCCGCGGGGGCGCCCGGCCCGGCTGTCCGGAACCCGGCCCGGACGCCCGGACTCCGGGGCAACCGCCCCGTACGCCCGGTTCTACGCCCGTAGCAAGGGGCGTCATTCAGCCAATCTGTGCGGGTGTCATCCCGGCCGTCTTCGGGCCGTCGGGCCTGCTTTGTGCGGCCCGGGAAGCGTCCCGCGCTCCCCGGACCGTAGGCCGCCGCCCGCGGGGATGAAAGACGGCGGAGTTCCCCAGGCCCGCCGGTTTCCCAGACTCGGCGGGCCGACCCACGGACAACCAGCCAAGCGTGTGCCGCCCTTCGCGGGCAGAGCGCACGTACGGCGCACCGCCACACGACCCCGGAGCACGCGCGCTGCAATCCCGCCATCCGGAAACATTCCTCTTAACGGTCGGGATCCGGCGAACTACGCTGGGTGCATATGCAGCCCGGCCGGATCCCCACCCGCCGGACGGGAGCCGTCGGTGGTCGAGGGGTGTGCATGTCCAGGACGCCACGCGGGCCGAACGAGAAGCTGGGCCATATGCTCGCGCTCGCCGGGATCAGCAACGCCGGACTCGCCCGCCGGGTCAACGACCTCGGCGCGCAGCGAGGCATGACCCTTCGGTACGACAAGACCTCTGTCGCCCGCTGGGTGACGAAGGGGATGGTGCCGCAGGGCGCCGCGCCCCACCTGATCGCGACCGCCATCGCCGGCAAGCTCGGCCGCCCCGTGCCGCTGCACGAGATAGGCCTCGCCGACACCGACCCGGCCCCCGAGGTCGGCCTCGCCTTCCCGCGCGACGTGGGCGAGGCGGTGCGCTCGGCGACCGAGCTGTACCGGCTCGACCTCGCCGGACGGCGCGCGGGCAGCGGCGGCATATGGCAGAGCCTGGCCGGCTCCTTCGCCGTCAGCGCGTACGCGACGCCCGCCTCCCGCTGGCTGATCACGCCGGCCGACGGCTCGGTCGCCCGCGGCCTCGACGGCGTCGACCCGCGGCACGCGCCCGCCGCCGACGAGGGCTCAGGACCGCGGCGCGTCGGCCACAGCGACGTCGCCAAGCTGCGCGACGCGTCGGAGGAGGCGCGGCGCTGGGACTCCAAGTACGGGGGCGGCGACTGGCGGGCGTCGATGGTGCCCGAGTGCCTGCGCGTGGACGCGACGCCGCTGCTGCTCGGCGCGTACACCGACGAGGTGGGGCGCTCGCTGTTCGGCGCGACCGCCGAACTGACGCGGCTCGCCGGGTGGATGGCCTTCGACACGGGGCAGCAGGAGGCCGCCCAGCGGTACTACATCCAGGCGCTGCGGCTCGCGCGGGCGGCGGCGGACGTGCCCCTCGGGGGGTACGTACTGGCGTCGATGTCGCTGCAGGCGACGTACCGCGGCTTCGCCGACGAGGGCGTGGACCTCGCCCAGGCCGCGATAGAGCGCAACAGGGGGCTGGCGACGGCGCGCACGATGAGCTTCTTCCACCTCGTCGAGGCGCGGGCGCACGCCCGCGCGCAGGACGAGGCGTCGTGCGGGACGGCCCTGGCGGCGGCGGAGAGCTGGCTGGAGCGGGCGCGCGAGGGCGACCCGGACCCGGCGTGGCTCGACTTCTACGCCTACGACCGGCTGGCCGCCGACGCCGCCGAGTGCTACCGCGACTTGCGGGTGCCGCGGCAGGTGCGGCGGTTCACGGAACAGGCGCTGGCGCGGCCGACGGAGGCGTTCGTGCGCTCGCACGGGCTGCGGCTGATCGTGGCGGCGGTCGCGGAGCTGGAGTCGGGGAACCTGGACGCGGCGTGCGCGCAGGGGACGCGGGCGGTGGAGGTCGCGGGGCGGATCTCGTCGGCGCGGACGACGGAGTACGTGAAGGACCTGCTGGCGCGGCTGGAGCCGTACGGGGACGAGCCGATGGTGGCGGAGCTGCGGGAGCGGGCGCGCCCGCTGCTGGTCGCCCCGGCGTAGGCCGCGCAGGCCGGGCCGTACCGGATGTACGGGCGGCGGGGGCGCAGGGGCGGGTTGTACGCGCGGAGCGTGGGCGTACGTGCGCGGTGGCCCGGTCGTATGCGTGCGCGTCCGCTGCTGGTCGCCCCCGGACGTACGGAGGTTGTGCGGTGTGCGCTGTACGCCTCGGGCGTCGGCGGTACGCACGGCGCGGGGGTGGGCGCCCGGCGAGGGTCGTACGCGCGGGGTGGGGGCGTACGCGCCCGGCGGTCGGATGTACGCGGGGCGGCACGGGGCACACGCGCCCGGCGGCCGTCGTACGGGGAAGGCGGCGCGGCTTCGGTCGCGTCCCGCGGGGTGGTGGAGGGCGAGGCGCTCTCCGCCGGGCGGCTTGCCGCGCCCGTACGCCGTCACCGCGCCGAGCGCGGCGGGGAAGCCGCCGCCCTCCGGTCGCGGCGCACGCGGCGGCCGCGCGTGCGGCCACCACCATGCGGGAGGCGATCGCCGCTGCGGGGCTCAGCGGCAGTTGAGGACCGAGTCGGCCCAGTCCGACAGCAGCCCGGTGTGCATCGGGTGCTGCGGCTCCGCTTCGAGCCGGATCGTCTCCGTGCCCTCCGGCAGCGCCACGTCGGCCACGGCCGCCTCCTCGCCCGCCTGGACCCAGTCCGAGCGCCACAGCCGGGAGCCGTCGCCGTAGACGCTGAACCTGGCCGCGCCCACCCGGAACATCATGTCGTCGATCCCGGCCGCCGCCCGGTACCGCGTGCAGGAGCGGTTCAGCTCGATCGTCATCGACGACTTCGCGTGCACCGTCACGCCGTGGTCGTAGGTCCGGCCGCCGATGCCCAACTCCTCGCGCTGCCACCACCATCCGCTGCGGTTCATCACGATCTCCGGCTCCGTGCCGTCGCCGAAGACGTCCGCGTTCAGGGCGGCCACGCGGTACGGCTCGGGGGCGGGCGGGGTCGGAGTCGGCGTGGGCGTGGGCGGGGGCGTGGGCGTGGGTGTCGGGGTCGGGGCCGGCGTGGGTGTGGGCGTCGGGGTCGGGCAGCGTGGTGGGCTCCGCCTCGTACGTGGGCGGCCCGCCGCCGACGAAGG
>NZ_BAAAPF010000434.1:0-4614 GCF_039531005.1 Streptomyces synnematoformans | reverse complement strand
CGCTCGTCGGCGAGCGGCCGGTGCTGGTGCTGGACGAGCCGACGACCGCGCTGGACCCGGTGGCGCGCCGCGCCGTGTGGGCCGCGATCGACCGGCGCCGGGCCGAGCGCGGCGCGACGGTGCTGCTCGTCACGCACAACGTCATCGAGGCCGAGACCGTGCTCGACCGGGTCGCGGTGCTCGACCGCGGCCGGGTCATCGCCTGCGACTCCCCCACCGGGCTGAAGGCCCTGGTGGGCGGGGAGGTACGGGTGGACCTGGTCTGGCGCGACGAGCCGCCGCTCGACGTGCCGAAGATCGCGGAGCTGGCCCGCACCGCGCGCCGCACGGGCCGGCGCTGGACGCTGCGGCTGCCCGAGGAGGCGGCGCGCGCCGCGGTGGCGGCGGTCACGGGCGGCCCCGCGTTCGCAGAACTGGACGACTTCACGCTGACGACGCCGAGCCTGGAGGACGTGTACCTGGCCCTGGGCGGGCGGGACGAGGGACTGGTGAAGGCATGACGGACGGACACCTCGGCCTCGCGCAGGCCCCGCCCGACGGCTCCGGGCCGCCGGCGGGACCCGCGGCGAACGGGACGTCCGGCACCTCGGGGACGCCAGGTACCGCGGGGACGACGGGCACCGGCGCGCCAGCCCGCGCCGCGGGGACGGCCGACGGCTCCTCCCCGCCCGCCACCGTCGCGCTCGCCCCCCGGGTCCCGTTCTTCCCCGCGCTCGCCGCCGTCTACCGCGCCCAGCTCTCCCGCGCCCGGGTGGCCCGGCTGCCGCTGCTGTTCGTCGCCACCTTCCAGTCCATCGGGATCATGGTGCTGATGCGCGGCGTGGTGGACGCCGAGGCGCGCAGCTCGGAGGCGCACGCCGTGGTCGCCGGCTCGACGGTGCTGGTCGTGGCGTTCGTGGCGCTGAACCTGCTGGCGCAGTACTTCGGCCAGCTGCGCGCGACGGGCGGCCTCGACCACTACGCCACGCTCCCGGTGCCCCCCGCCGCGGTGGTGCTGGGCGCGGCCGGCGCGTACGCCTCGTTCACCGTGCCCGGCACCGCCGTCACGGCCGTCACGGGCAGCCTGCTCTTCGAGCTGCCGCTGCGGCACCTGTGGATCCTCGTCGCCGTCGTCCCGCTCTCCGGCGCCGCGCTCGCCGGCCTCGGGGCCGCGTGCGGGCTGCTGGCGCCGCGGCCGGAGCTGGCGACGCTCTGCGGCCAGCTGGGCATGTCGGCGGCGCTGCTGCTCGGCGTGCTGCCCGCGGAGCGGATGCCGGCGGCGGTGTCCTTCGCCCGCGACCTGCTGCCGTCCACGTACGGGGTGGAAGCGCTGATGGAGACGTTCACGCCGGGCCCCGACTGGGCCGCAGTCCTCGCCGACCTCGGGGTGTGCGCCGGGGTCGGCGTGCCGGCGCTGGCGGCGGCGACGTGGGCGTACCGGAGGGCGGCGCTGCGCTCGTGAGGGACGGCGGTCACGGCGACATTCCGAACGACCGTCCTGACTACGGCGGACGGTCCCGGTCCTGGCACGATGGCAGGGTGACCGCTCCCCTGACGCCGCCCGAGCCGCCGCCGCCCGGGCAGCCCGCCCACAACCCCTGGCAGTATCCGCCCCCGTCCGGCGCCGCCGGCGGGGAGCACGCGCGGGAAGCGAAGGACGGCGACTCCGACCTCGGCCGGGAGGTGTGGCACGCGGTCCTCCTCATGGTGGGCGTGACGGTGCTGGGCCTGCTGCTGGGCTTCCTTTGGGTGGAGCTGGCGCCGCGGGTGCCGCTGGTGGTGCGCGGGGGCGACGCCTGGCTGAAGGAGAGCGAGAGCGAGGACGCCATCTCCATCGACGGGACGTTCGCGCTGCTGGGGCTGGCCTTCGGCGCGGTGACGGCGCTGGCGGTGTTCCTGTGGCGGCGCCGCGGCGGGCTGCCGCTGGTCATGGGGCTGGCGCTGGGCGCGCTGCTCGGGTCGGTGCTGGCCTGGCGGTTCGGCATCTGGCTGGGCCCGTCGGACAACGTGGGGCAGCGGGCCAGGGAGGCCGGCGAGGGCGGCGTCTTCGACGCGCCGCTGGAGCTGAAGGCCAAGGGCGCGCTGCTGGCGTGGCCGGGGGCGGCGATGGCGGTGCACCTGGTGCTGACCGGGCTGTTCGGGCCCCGTACTCCGGAGCCGCAGGTGCCCCCGCCGCCGACGGGCGGCTGGCAGGGCTGGGGCTCGCCGACCCGCTGAGGCCGGTGGCGGTACGCCGCGCACGGCGGCGGTACGCCCCGTACGGCAGCGCGCGACCGGCGCGCACCGGCGTGAAACGGCCCTCGGGGCGGCGAGCGCTACGCGTCCGGCTCGGCCGCCTGCGCGTGCTCGGCGGCCGAGCTGACGTCCACCTCGCGCCAGAACCCGGCCCGGATCGCGTACCGGTCGCGCTCGTCGATCTGGTCGTCCTTGTGGGCCAGCAGCCCGAAGCGGGCGGCGTAGCGCAGCAGTTCGCCGTCGATGCGGTGCGGGATGCGCGGGTACTGGCCGGCCAGCATGCGCAGCTTCGCCGGGTCCGCCAGCCGCTCCATCCAGCGCCGGGCGAAGACCTGGCCCACCTCGAAGGGGTCGCCGCCGATGACGGTGATGTCCTCCTCGCGGTCCGCCCAGCGCTGCTCCGCCGTGGTGAGCTGGGCGAGCGTCGGCAGCCCGGCGATGTCCGGGGGCTCCGCGCCCGGCCGCTCCACCCAGCCGCGGTCGGACGACCAGCGCAGGGTGGCGCTGCCCACGGGCTGCCCCGGGCGCCCCTCGGGCACCGCGGGGCGGCCCAGGCTCGCGAGGTCCTTGGGGGTGGGCACGCCGCCCTTGGCGCCGGCGTCCTCCTCGTCTTCGGGTACGGCGCCGGGCGCCGCGGTGTCGTCGTGGCGCCGCTCGGTGACGGGGTCGGCCGGCGCGGTGCCGTTGGCGACGGTCTGCTTGCCGGCGACGGAGGTCTCGGAGGGCGGGGCGGAGAGGATCGCGGCGATCTCGGGCCGCGGCACGGGGCTGGGGGCGCAGATGCCGGTGAGGTCCTTGGCCCGTACGGCGCGGGTGATCCAGGCTCGGTCGAGCACGCGGCGCTCGTCGGCCTCGGCGACCAGGTCCTCGGACTGGTTGTAGTCGCCGTCGGCGGCCTGGACCGCCCAGAGGTGCACGGCGACGCCGTGCTCCTTCGCGGACATCATCCCCGGCAGCAGGTCGCCGTCGCCGGTGACGAGCACGACGTCGGCGCAGGCGCGGTTGCGGGCCAGTTCGGTCAGCTCGGCGTGCATGGCGGCGTCGACGCCCTTCTGCGCCCAGCGGCCGTCGCTGCGGGTGAGCGCGCCGAGGCGGACGGTGACGCGGGGCATCACGCGCAGCCGCCGGTGTTCCGGCTGCGGTACGCGGTCGGGGGCGCCGTCGAACCAGTAGATGCGCAGCAGCCGCTGGCCGGTGTCGGCCTCGGCCTGGTCCCGCAGTCCCTGGACGAGCGCGGGGTGGTCGACGGTGATCCGGGAGCGGGCGGGTTCTCCGGCAAGCAGGCTCGCGGCGGCGCCCAGCAGGTAGCCGGCGTCCACCAGGACGACGCAGCGGTCCACGATTCACCCTCTTCTCAGCCGGTTCCGGGCCCGTGCCGCGGAGTTCATGTCGGGTTGCCTTCGAGTCTGCCCCACTGAGGGGTGGTTAACAGCAGGGCATCGATCATCGGCGTGGCGGACACCGGTGCCCGGCCATGAACAGCGCGTACTACTCACGGTAATTATCCGACATGCGAGGTATCTCGGGGCGTGCGAGGGTGATCTCCGCGGGGGACCGCGCCTGCAAAGGATCAGTGATGGGTAAGCGCAAGAACCGCGAGAAAAAGCAGCAACAGCACTCCCACCGGGACAAGTACGCCGGGTCGCCGGCCGGGATACCGAACCGCGGCCGGCGGCAGTCCTTCGACGAGATCCCGCCCGGAGACGGCGCCCGGGCCGACGCGCCCGGGGACGGCTTCGAGCGGCGCCCCCGGGCCGGGGAGCGGTGAGCCGCCATGAGCCGTAAGCACAGGAACCGCCGGAACGAACGCGCCGTCGTCCCGCGGGAGGAACGCGGCGAGGAGACCGACGCGCCCGCCGGCGGGCCGCCGCCCGACCAGGTCAGCGAGGCCGTGAACCCCGGCTCCGGCGGCCGCAAGACCCAGAAGCACCGGGAGAAGCGCTTCGGGCACAACTGAGCGCCGGCCGGTGGGCGCGCCCCCGCGCGGAGCGCGCCCGCACCCGCCGCCGGACCCGTCGGCCCGGGCGCCCCCGGGCCGGCGGCGCGCCCGTCAGCCGGCCAGACAGGACGGCCCGAGCAGGGCCTTCAGATCACCGAAGAGCGCCGGGTCCGACGTCACCCGGTGCCGGTCGAGGCGGAGCACGGTGGTGGTGCGGGAGCCCTGGAGCTTCACGCGCACCTCCGTGCCGCCGCGGTGCTGCGACAGCACCTCGCCCAGCTTCTCCACCAGCGGCGGGGTGACCTTCACGGTCGGGATCGTGATGGTCACCGGCGCGTTGGCGGACACCTCGGAGAGGTCGGGGACGGCGAGTTCCATGGCGACCAGGCGGGGGACGTCCTCGCGCTTGTCGAGGCGGCCCTTGACGAAGACGATGGCGTCCTCGACGAGTTGGGTCGAGA
>NZ_BAAAPF010000433.1:0-4624 GCF_039531005.1 Streptomyces synnematoformans | reverse complement strand
CCGTCGCCCGGGGCGCCGTGACCGTCGCCCGGGGCGCCGTGACCGTCGCCCGGGGTGCCGTGGTCGTCGCCCGCGGCGCCGTGGTCGTCGGCCGGGGCCTCGATCCGCCGCGGCAGCGTCGCCGCCAGGGCGGTCATCAGCACGGCGAGGACCGCGGCGGCGCCGAACGCCAGCTTCATGCCGCTGACCTGCGCGGGCAGCGCGGCGACCCCGTCGTCGACCAGGCCGGTCGCCCGCGCCGACATCAGCGTCACCACCAGCGCGGTGCCCAGCGCCGCCGCGACCTGCTGCAGCGTGCCGAGGATGGAGCTGCCGTGGGAGTACAGGTGCGGGGGCAGCGCACCCATGCCGAGCGTGAAGACCGGCGTGAACGTCGCCGCCAGGCTCACCATTAGCAGCACGTGCAGGCCGAGGATCTGCCAGTACGGCATCGTCATCGAGATCTGGGTGTAGCCGGCGAGGGCGACCATGACGCCGGCCGAGCCCGGCAGCACCAGCCGGCGGCTGCCGAACCGGTCGAAGGCCCTGCCGACCGACGGCCCCAGCAGCCCCATCCCCAGCCCGCCGGGCATGACCAGCAGGCCGGTCTCCAGCGGGCTGAGGCCGCGGACGTTCTGCAGGTACAGCGGCAGCAGGATCATCGACCCCATCATCGCCAGGAAGCCGATGGCCATCACGGCCAGCGACCGGGTGAACGCGCCGTACCGGAGGGTGCGCAGGTCCATCAGCGGCGTGCCGGAGCGCTGCAGCTTCAGCTGGCGGAAGGCGAAGACGGCGATCGCCGCGATCCCGCCGGCGGCGATGCCGATCCCGAGCGTCCGGCGGTCGCTCTCGCCGATCAGGCTCAGCCCGTACACCAGGCCGCCGAAGCCGAGGGCCGCCACCCCGACGCTGAACCAGTCGATGGAGCTGACCTCGCGTTCGCCGACGTCCTCCAGCCTGCGCAGCCCGAACACGGTCACCGCGGCCGCGATCGGCAGCACGGCCACGAACAGCAGCCGCCACGAGCCGACCTGCAGGATGACCCCGGACACGGTCGGCCCGAGCGCCGGCGCCACCGACATCGCCAGCGTCACCTGGCCCATCACCTTGCCGCGGTGCTCCGCGGGCACCACCGTCATCAGCGTGGTCATCAGCAGCGGCATCATCACCGCCGTGCCGGCGGCCTGCACGATACGGCCCGCCAGCAGCACCGCGAAGGCCGGCGCGACCGCCGACAGCAGGGTGCCGGCGAGGAACGTGCCCATGGCCAGCGCGTACGCCCGGCGGGTGGTGACCCGCTGCAGGAACCAGCCGGTGACGGGGATGACCGCGGCCATCGTGAGCATGAAGGCGGTGGACACCCACTGCGCCGACCGCTCGGTGACGTGCATGGACTCCATCAGCCGCGGGATGGCGTTGATCATGATGGTCTCGTTGAGGATCACCACGAACGTCGCCAGGACCAGCAGCCGCACCACGACCGGCGTCCGCCCCCCGTCCGCCTCCGCCGCGGCGGATCGCTTCGATATCGCAGCTCGCACAACTCGCATGACAGCTCCTCGCCGGGGTTCCTGATCGCAGTCACCTCGCAGCCGAGGGGCCGCCGGACTGGATGGTCGGTTGCTTCACCGAGACAGACCGGCGGGCGCGCCGGAACTCATCGGCCCGCGTGAGCCTGCCACGTCCCGGCGTCGACCGCCTCCGCATTTTCCGCAGGTCAGGAAGCGCCCGAGGGGCGCGGCAAGAGCCCCCTGTCGGATTCGAACCGACGACCTACGCTTTACAAGAGACCGGAGGGAGTGGTCCGCTGACGTCGGGCGGTGTGCGTCAACGCAGGTCAGCCCGCAGGCTGGACCTCAGCTGCCACCGCCAGGCGTCTGCGCACCTGCTACCGATCTTGCAACTCGGCAGCCATTGCATCTCGCGGGGCCCAAGGTTGTTTGCCTCTGCTGATCGACAGGGAATCTGAACGAGCTTTGTCGTGCCGGTCCCCCAGACGGCGACGATGGTGCAGAATGATCCAGGTCAGCACTCACGCTTTGGAGGGCGGATGACGCATAAACGCCCAAGTCAGGAAGCAGAGTTAAGATTGAGTCTCCAAGATGAGATTATCGAGCGGTCCCGCGAGATTCACACAGATCGCTACAGCATGTCCATCAACGAAGCATTGTCCATGTATCTCAATAACGACCTTGAGGTTCACCCGGAGTTCCAACGCATTTTTCGATGGCACATTAAGCAGCAGTCTCGACTGATCGAGAGTGTGTTCTTGGGAATTCCCGTTCCTCCCATTTTTGTTGCGGCTCGTCGCGACGGCGTTTGGGACGTAGTGGATGGCGTGCAACGACTTTCAACATTGTTCCGCTTCATGGGAGAACTCAAGGACGCTGACAACAATTTGGACAAACCTGAACCGTTGACCACAGGTGATTACCTTAAGAGCCTTGAAAACGTAGTTTGGGATTCAGGCAAGTTTGACGACACGGACACCGCGTCGTTTACGGAGTTGTCCGACGCGCAGAAAAGATTCTTCAAGCGGGCGCGCTTGGACTTCACTATTGTAGAACACACGAGTGACGAGCAAGCGAAGTTCGACCTCTTTCAACGGCTCAATAGCGGCACACACCTTTCCGAACAAGAGGCACGAAATTGTCTTGCCGTAATGCTGGACCCCTCATTTTACCGCTGGATGCAGAGTCTCGCTTCCCACGAACCCTTCGCCCGCTCAGTAGCGCTTAGTGAAAGGCAGATCGAGGAATCCTACGGCACTGAAATTGCCCTCCGCTACCTATCCATGGTTACGGCGGAGCGAACCGACTTGAACGGGCTCAAGGATGTAGGCGAGTTCCTCACGGGTCGAATGCGTCAGTTCATCGAAGAGAAGAAACTTCACCGTGAGGGCGAGAGGGAACGCTTCAACAATATCTTCGCTTGGCTCGATGACTCACTCGGAGAATCGGCCTTCAAGAGATACTCACATGCATCCGATAAATTTAGCGGTGCATTCACGGTCTCCGCTTACGAAGCCATCACCACAGGAATTGGACTTAACTATGACTACTGGAAGCATTTGGACTCTAAATCCCGTCAAAGATCTCTAGTAGATAGGGTCAAGGCCGTTTGGAGTGACAAAACTTTCCAATCTCGCATGGGTGCCGGAAAATCAGCAGACCTTAGGATCCCCCACATGTACGAAGTCGGAAAGAGGATCTTTTCTGGAGACTGGGTTGCGGACAGTTAATGAGTTGCAGGATTGGCTAGACCAAGATCTGGCGTGGCGTCGTAGTGAGCTGCACAGCTTTCTCAGCAGTGTACGAAGGACAAGATCAGACAGTGTAGCCCAAAGAGCGTTTTGCAGAGCAGGCATCCCGCTCCTGTACGCACATTGGGAGGGTTACACGAAATCCTCACTTTCCGCGTACCTTAAGTTCGTAGGTCGGCGCAAGCTAACGTACGCCGAGCTTGACGCCGGGTTCATTACACTCGCTGTTGAAGCAGCTATCGATTCAATGCACGGCGCATCCAGCACGCAGAGAAGTATTCAACGCGTTAAGACACTACTTGCAGATAACACGCGGGCGTCAATTCCGTGGAGGAGGGGCGTCGACACGAGGGCCAACTTGAACAGCGGACATTGCTTCGACCTCTTTGAGCTCCTCGGCCTAAACTCAGAACCCTTGCACCTTAAATCGCATCTTATTGATTACGAATTACTCCGCGTGCGAAACGAAGTGGCGCACGGCGAGTACTTGAACGTCGATCCGATAGCGTATGAAGAGCTGCATAGTACGGTGATCGATATTCTTAACTTTATACGCAACACCATATCCGCCGCTGCTGAGAATGGCAGTTACCGGCGAAACAAGCAGAAGCTCTAACAAAATTCAGACCCCAATTACAATCACAGATTTGCGATTAACCGCCGTTGCGTAAATCATGAGAATCAGGGACGTCTTCGTGGAGTGAGGGCGTCTCGAGTACGCGGTGTATCCGGCTTTCGCAGCGCTCACGAGACTCCTGCGCATGCACAGCTTGTCGATGATGGGTCTGACCTGCGAGGGCGCCATGGGCACGCAAACCATTAGACCACCGGTCGATCGAGCCGTACCGGCTCGGGCCGAGTTCATGGGGTCGATACCCCTTGTCAACGACCCCGTGCTCGCATCCGTGGCACGGACGTTCGTCAGAATCCTGCTGAAATAGTGGGGCTTCGGAGCGAACGTGGACAACACCGTTCTCATCTTCTCCGAACTATTCACCAATGTGTCGTGCACACTCGCGACCAGCCGGACGCCGGTATCAAAGTCTGTCTTCATTTCCGGGGTTCCGTGCTGCGGATTGAGATCCATCACCGGGATAGCAGGGTCCCTGAGGCCTGGTCGGTTGACTCATGGGATGAGTCCGGCCACGGATTGCCCATCGTGGAGGCGCTTGCTGTGGGCTGGGCTGTGATTCCATCACCGTCGGCAAGTACGTCTGATGTGAGATGGAGACCGCGCCCAAGCGGCAGAAGTGATGAGCATCGTCTTGCCACTGTGGTTCTACGCTGTCGTTCGGGCCGCGCCAGCGCGTCATGAGAGGGCAGCGTAAGAATGTGTCTCACGTGGCGAGTTTCGTGAGCTTTTTGTAGCAGGTCAGGGCT
>NZ_BAAAPF010000432.1:0-4677 GCF_039531005.1 Streptomyces synnematoformans | reverse complement strand
CGGCACCGCGGTGAGCGCACCCGTCGCCGCCGCCTCCGTGACCCCGGCCGGCGAGGCGCAGGGCCAGGCCGCCGCCGCGGCCGCCGCCGTCCCCGTCCCCGTACCGGCGCATGGCTCCCCGGCGCCCCCGGCCGACGACCCCGCGGCCGGAGCATCCGGCAGCGACGCCGACCCGGCCGGGACCGAGGGCCCCGGACCCGACGCGGACGCCGAGGCCGCCCCCGGCTTCGCCGACGCCGAGCGCGAGGCCGTCCACCGCGTCATGCGCGAACGCCGCGACATCCGCAACGGCTTCCGTTCCGACCCCGTCCCGCACGAGGTGCTGCTCCGCGTCCTGGAGGCCGCCCACACCGCCCCCAGCGTCGGCCACTCGCAGCCCTGGGATTTCGTCGTCATCCGCTCCGAGGAGACCCGCCACCGCATGCACGAGCTGGCCCGGCGCCAGCGCGAGGCGTACGCGAAGAGCCTGCCCAAGGGCCGGGCGAAGCAGTTCAAGGAGCTGAAGGTGGAGGCGATCCGGGACACTCCGGTCAACATCGTCGTCACCGCCGACCCCACCCGCGGCGGCCGGCACACCCTCGGTCGGCACACCCAGCCGCAGATGGCCCCGTACTCCTCGGCCCTCGCCGTCGAGAACCTCTGGCTCGCCGCCCGCGCCGAGGGCCTCGGCGTGGGCTGGGTCAGCTTCTTCGACGAGCGCGAGCTCGTGCGTGAGCTGGAGCTGCCGGAGCACCTGGACGTCGTGGCGTACCTCTGCGTCGGCTACGTCGACGAGTTCCCGGACGAGCCGGAGTTGGTGCAGTCCGGCTGGTCCAAGCGGCGCCCGCTGTCCTGGGTCGTCCACGAGGAGAGCTACGGCCGCCGCGCGCTGCCCGGCGAGGACCCGCACGACCTGCTCGCCGAGACCCTGGCGGGCATCCGCCCGCTGGACGCCAAGGCGCTCGGCGAGGCGTGGGAGCGGCAGAAGCGGATGACGAAGCCGGCCGGTGCGCTCGGCATGCTGGAGATCATCTCGGCGCAGCTGTGCGGGCTGTCCCGCACGTGCCCGCCGCCGGTGCCGGAGCCAGCGGCCGTCGCCGTCTTCGCCGGCGACCACGGCGTGCACGCGCAGGGCGTCACGCCCTGGCCGCAGGAGGTCACCGGCCAGATGGTCGCCAACTTCCTCGCCGGCGGCGCCGTCTGCAACGCCTTCGCCACCCAGGTCGGCGTCGAGGTGTGCGTCGTGGACGCCGGGGTGGCCGCCGAGCTGCCCGCCTCGGCGGGGCTCGTGCCGCGCAAGGTGCGCGCGGGCACCGCGGACATGACGGCCGGCCCCGCGATGTCCCGGGAGGAGGCGCTGCGGGCCGTCGAGGTGGGCGTCGAGACCGCCAGGGACCTGGTCGCGGCGGGCAACAAGGCGCTGCTGACCGGCGAGATGGGCATCGCGAACACCACCGCGTCCGCCGCGCTCATCTCCGTCTTCACCGACACCGAGCCCGCCGAGGTGACCGGCCGCGGCACCGGCATCGACGACGAGACGCACGCCCGCAAGGTCGAGGCCGTCCGCCGCGCCATCGAGGTCAACCGGCCCGACCCCGCCGACCCGGTCGGCGTGCTGGCCGCGGTCGGCGGCCTGGAGCACGCCGCGCTCGTCGGCTTCATCCTCGCCGGCTCGGCGCTGCGCACGCCCGTCCTCCTCGACGGCGTGAGCGCGGGCGCGGCGGCGCTGGTCGCGCGCGCGGTTGCGCCGGAGGCGCTGTCGGCGTGCATCGCGGGCCACCGCAGCCCGGAGCCGGGGCACGCGGCGGCGCTGACGAAGTTGGGGCTGCGCCCGCTGATCGACCTCGACCTGCGCCTCGGCGAGGGCACCGGCGCGCTGCTGGCGCTGCCGCTGGTGCAGAGCGCGGCGCGGGCCATGCACGAGGTGGCGACGTTCGACGCGGCGGGTGTGACGGAGAAGGGCTGAGCGCCCGTACGCCCCGGAGGCGCGCGGCGTCGGCGGCCGCGCGGGCCGGGGCGTACGGGGCGGCGTTCGCTGTCCCCGGTGCGTCCCGCTGCCGGCCGCCGCCGGAGCAGGCACCTGCGGCGCCGCTCCGGTGCAGGCCATAGGGTTGGCGTCACGGGCCGGGCGCGCCCAGCCCGGCACCGACCGCAGTCCGCGACGAACCGCCGCTCCGACGCCGCAGCGGCCGGCACACCGTACGAGGAGCCGCTCCGCCATGTCCCGTCCCCCCGCCCGTCCCGCCTCCGGTTCCGACGCCTTCGCGTACCCCGTCGGCCTGCGCCTCGCGGGCCGGCGCGTCGTCGTCCTCGGCGGCGGCCAGGTCGCCCAGCGCCGGCTGCCCGCGCTGCTCGCCGCCGGCGCCCGAATCACCCTCGTCTCGCCCTCCGCCACCCCGTCCGTGGAGGCGATGGCGGACGCCGGGGAGCTGACGTGGGTGCGGCGGCGGTACGCGGACGGGGACCTGGCGGACGCCTGGTACGCCGTGGTCGCCACCCGCGACCCCGAGGCCAACGCCGCCGCCTCCGCCGAGGCCGAGCGCCGCCGCGTCTGGTGCGTACGCAGCGACGACGCCTCCGCCGCCACCGCCTGGACCCCCGCCACCGGCCGCAGCGAGGGCGTCACCGTCGCCGTGCTCACCGGCAGCGACCCGCGCCGCTCCGCCGCCGTCCGCGACGCCGTCGTGGAGGGCCTGCGCGACGGCACGCTCAGCGCGCCCCACCACCGCACGCTCCCCCAAGGACCTCCGACAGGCTCCGGTCCAGGGGGGACCCCCATGCCCGGCGTCGCCCTCGTCGGTGGCGGCCCCGGCGACCCAGACCTCATCACCGTCCGCGGCCGCCGGCTGCTCGCCGAGGCCGACGTCGTCATCGCCGACCGTCTCGGCCCTCGCGACCTGCTGGACGAACTGCCGCCGCACGTCGAGGTGATCGACGCCGCGAAGATCCCGTACGGCCGGGCCATGGCCCAGCAGGCCATCAACGACGCGCTGATCGAGCACGCCCGGGCGGGCAGGGCGGTCGTCCGGCTCAAGGGCGGCGACCCGTTCGTCTTCGGCCGCGGCATGGAGGAGGCGGAGGCGCTGGCGGCGGCGGGCGTGGCGTGCACGGTGGTGCCGGGCGTCACCAGCGCGATCAGCGTCCCGGCGGCGGCGGGCGTCCCGGTCACGCACCGGGGGGTGGCGCACGAGTTCACCGTGGTCAGCGGCCACGTCGCCCCCGACGACGAGCGCTCGCTCGTGGACTGGCCGGCGCTCGCGCGGCTGCGCGGCACGCTGGTGCTGCTGATGGCGGTGGAGCGCATCGGGGCCATCGCGGAGACGCTCGTACGCGAGGGGCGCGACGCCGGAACGCCGGTGGCGATCGTGCAGGAGGGCACCACGGCGGCGCAGCGGCGGGTGGACGCCACGCTCGCCACGGCCGCGGACGCGGTGGCGCGGGAGGGGGTGCGGCCGCCGGCGGTGATCGTCGTCGGCGACGTCGCGGCGCGGCCGGCCGGCTGAGCAGAGGGGACGGGTGCGCGCCGCGCGGCGGGCGCGCACCCCGGAGTCGGCCGCCGGCCCGCGGCACGGCAGGATCACCCTGTGGCAGAACTCATCACGATCGACGACCCCGACGACCCGCGCCTGTCCGACTACGCCAACCTCACCGACGTCGAGCTGCGCCGCCGGCGCGAACCGGCGGAGGGGCTGTTCATCGCCGAGGGCGAGAAGGTCGTCCGGCGCGCCGTGCAGACCGGCTACGAGACGCGCTCCATGATGCTCTCGCCCAAGTGGGTCGACGCGATGCGGGACGTCATCGACGCGCTGCCGGCGCCCGTGTACGTCGTGAGCTTCGAGCTGGCCGAGCAGGTCACCGGCTACCACGTGCACCGCGGCGCGCTCGCCGCCATGCGCCGCAAGTCGCTGCCCGACGCCGCGGGCATCCTGGCCACGGCGCGCCGCGTCGCCGTGCTGGAGACCGTCAACGACCACACCAACGTCGGCGCCGTCTTCCGCAGCGCCGCCGCCCTCGGCATGGACGCCGTGCTGCTCTCGCCGGACTGCGCCGACCCGCTGTACCGGCGGTCGGTGAAGGTCTCCATGGGCGCGGTGTTCAACGTCCCGTACGCGCGGCTGGCCGACTGGCCGCACGACCTGGAGGAGGTCCGCGCGGCGGGCTTCACGCTCGTCGCCCTCACCCCGGCCGCGGACGCGGTGCCGATCACCGAGGCCGCCCCGCAGCGGCTGCCGCGGGTGGCGCTGCTGCTGGGCACGGAGGGCGCCGGGCTGTCGGCGCGGGCCCTGCGCGCGGCGGACCAGCGGGTGCGGATCCCGATGTCGAACGGCGTCGACTCGCTGAACGTGGGCGCCGCCGCGGCCGTCGCCTTCTACGCGGTGGCGACGGCCCCCGCGGCGGGCTGAAGCGGGCGGCGCGGCGGTGCCGCGGGCGTGGCCGAAAACCGTCGGCGGGGCGCGGCGGGCGCGGTGACCGCCCCCGGGGCGGCGCGGCCCGGGAGTGATCCACCGGGAGTACGAGGGCCGCGGCGGACGCCCGCCGCAGGTCCTAGATGGGGCCCTGGCAGCCCTGCGCCGCCGCGATGCCGAGCGCGACGAGCAGCGTCACCGTCACGAACACGATGAGCCGCTGGCGCATCAGCCGGGCCCGGTCCGGCGCCGGCCGGCGCGGCGGCGCGGGCTTGCGCGCCGCCGGGGCCGG
>NZ_BAAAPF010000431.1:0-4692 GCF_039531005.1 Streptomyces synnematoformans | reverse complement strand
CGCGCCGGGGCGACGACCCGGCGCGCGGAGTCGTCCCCGGGGCGCTCGTAGCCGCCGGGGTCGTGGAAGTCGCCGTAGGGCGTGTCGCGCCCCGGTGCGCGCTCCTCCGCGCGCCCCGGTGCGTGGCCGTCCGGCCGGGTGTCGGTCACCCCGCGGTCCCGGCCGGCCCGCCGCCCACGGGCGTCGGCCCGCCCGTCACCGGCGCCAGTCCCGCCGACCGCTCGACGGCCCCCGCGTCGCCGCACTCGACGAGCCAGTTCGCCAGCATCCGGTGACCCCACTCCGTCAGCACCGACTCCGGGTGGAACTGCACGCCCTCCACCGGCAGGTCGCGGTGGCGCAGGCCCATGACCAGACCGGTGTCCGTCTCCGCGGTGACCGCCAGCTCGGCGGGCAGCGACTCCCGCTCGACGGCCAGCGAGTGGTACCGCGTCGCCGTGAACGGCGACGGCAGTCCGGCGAACACGCCCGCGCCGCCGTGCGTCACCGGCGACGTCTTGCCGTGCAGCAGCTCCGGCGCCCGGCCGACGACGCCGCCGTACGCGACCGCCATCGACTGCACGCCGAGGCAGACCCCGAACACCGGGAGCCCGCGCTCCGCGCAGTGCCGCACCATCTCGACGCACACGCCGGCCTGCTCCGGCGTCCCGGGCCCGGGGGAGAGCAGCACGCCGTCGAACCCGGCGTCCGCGTGCCGCGGCGCCACCTCGTCGTTGCGCAGCACCTCGCACGTGGCGTCGAGCTGGCACAGGTACTGGACCAGGTTGAAGACGAAGCTGTCGTAGTTGTCCACGACCAGAATGCGGGCGCTCATCGCTGGGCGGCTCCCTCGTCGACCGTGACGTCGTTGAACGGCAGCAGCGGCTCGGCCCAGGGGAAGATGTACTGGAAGAGCAGGAAGACGATGCCGAGGACGAGGATGAGCGAGATCAGCGCCCGTACCAGCGCGTTGCCCGGCAGATGCCGCCAGATCCAGCCGTACATGCGTCCCTCTTCGCCGTTGCCTGTGCCCGTGGTGTGCCCGTGGTGTACCCGTGCTCGCTGCCGAATTCGTCCGTACGAGTCACCAGACTAACGACCCGGGCCCCCCGAGGCGGCGGGCTTCCCCCGTGCCGCCGGCCGCGGGGACGTGGGAGTGGTCACTCCACGGGGCGGGCGTGGTGCAGGTCGACGGTGCCGGAGTAGGCGGGGAGCGTCACCGAGTCGTGCGGGTCGACCTCGTAGCCGAGGCCGTACGCGTCCACGTAGCGCAGGTAGTTCTGCACGGCGGGCTCGGCGTCCAGGGCGGCCTGCAGGTCCTGGCGGTCGCCGACGGCGGTGATCTTGTACGGGGGCGAGTACACCCGGCCCTGGAGGATCAGGGTGTTGCCGACGCAGCGCACCGCGCTGGTGGAGATCAGCCGCTGGTCCATGACCCGGATGCCTTTCGCGCCGCCCGCCCACAGGGCGTTGACGACGGCCTGGAGGTCCTGCTGGTGCACGACGAGGGTGTCCGGCGTGGGCTCGGGCACGCCGGGTATGAGGGCGGTGGCGTCCGGCGGGGCGTCGGTGAGGGTCACGGTGAGCCCGGCGCCGCTGACCGCCGTGCTCCCGGCCGCGCGCTCCGCCTCGCGGAGCCGCTTGCGGGAGGCGGTGCCGGGGCCGTGGTCGCGCTCGGCGAGGGCGTCGACGTCGTCGCGGAGCTCGGCGTTGCCGCCGTCGAGGCGCTGGTTGGCGCGGTCGCGCTCATGGATGAGGTCCGTGAGGCGGAGCATGGAGTCGTCGGTGCGCAGGTTGGTGCCCTGCGCGGTGTTGAAGCTCGTCCAGAAGATCAGCCCGGCGAGGCCGAAGGCGGCGAACGTGAAGAGCCGCGCGGGCCTGATACGGGGCCGCTGAGCGGAATTGATCACCGTACCCTTGTCTCCTTACCCCCGGGGGAAGGACTACGCTAACGGACACGCCCGGGGAAGGAGCCGCCCCCGCGGCTCGGGGCCTCCCCGACAGGCCCGAAACCGCAGCGTCGACAGGAGAGTCCCTCGTGCCGAAGTCACGGATCCGCAAGAAGGCCGACTACACCCCGCCGCCGCCGAAGTCGGGCGAGTTCAAGCTGTCAGGCAGCGGCAGAAGCTGGGTGGCGCCGTTGATGCTGGCGTTGTTCGTCATCGGACTCGCCTGGATCGTCGTGTTCTACGTCACCACGGGAGACCTGCCGATCGATGCGATCGGGAACTGGAACATCGTCGTCGGCTTCGGCTTCATCCTCGCCGGGTTCGTCGTCTCCACGCAGTGGAAGTGACGCCGGGGTCCCCTTCGGTGACCCGCTGCGGCGCGCTGTGGGCAAAGTTATCCACAGGTCATCCACAGCTGTGCAGAAAGCAGAAGATCTGTGGATAACCTCAGCGGGGTTGACGCCGGTCGGACCGCGGTACACCGTCCGGACCAGCGCTGATTTCCTGCCCTGCCAAGCAAAACGCAGGGATGTTCGATATCGAACGACTGTCCCCACGGTACGCACAGGATCGCTGACTACCTGTGGACAACTTCTGGCGTGGCTGCTTGCTCCACACTCTCAACGCGGCCGCGGCCCCCGGGTTACGCCCGGCTCTCAGGTCAGCTGCAGCGTGCGGATCACGACCACCGCGACGATCGCCAGCAGCGCCCCCGCCGCCACCGCCCGCTGTATCAGCAGCCTCTTCTCGCGGGGCGCGTGCACGAACCCGTACGCGAGGGCCGTGCCGATGACCAGCCCGCCGATGTGGCCCTGCCAGGCGATGCCCGACCAGGTGAAGGTGAAGACCAGGTTGATCGCCAGCAGCACCAGCACGGGCCGCATGTCGTAGTTCATCCGGCGCATCAGCACCGCGGTGGCGCCGAAGAGGCCGAAGATGGCGCCGGAGGCGCCGAGGGCGGCGTCGTTGGGCGCGGCGATCAGGTAGAACAGCGCGCTGCCGCCGAGGCCGGACAGCAGGTAGAGCGTGACGAACCGCACCCGCCCGAGCGCGGCCTCCAGCGGCGGCCCGAGGAACCACAGCGCCAGCATGTTCAGCGCGATGTGGGCGACCTCCTCGTGCAGGAAGACCGAGGACAGCAGCCGGTACCACTGGCCCTCGGCGACGCCCTCGACCGGGCCGCCGAAGGAGAAGACGGCCCGCCCGACGAGCAGCATCGGGTCGACGACCCGGTCGCCGCCGGAGACCGCGGCGACGAAGACCGCGAGGTTGAGGCCGAGGATGATCTTGGTGATCAGCCGCGGGTCGGCCGCGGTGACACCGCCGGCGAGCGTACGGGGCGCGGAGGCGTCCGGCGCGTGGCCCGTACCGGAGCCGCCGCGCACACACTCCGGGCACTGGAAGCCGACCGCGGCGCTTATCATGCACTCGGGGCAGATGGGCCGGTCGCAGCGCACGCAGCGCACGCCGGTCTCGCGGTCCGGATGCCGGTAGCAGCCGGGCAGCCCGCTCTCCCCGGCCGGCTTCCCCGCGCCGTCTCCCGGTGCCTGGTCCATCAGCTACCCGCGTCCCCTCTGTCTCCTCGCCTGCGTCGCGCTACGTCACGTGCATCGCCGCGTGCTTCACGGTGCGCCCGCGTACGCCCCCGTCGCCCACACCGCCGCGCGCGGGGCCCCCGCCCGGACCCGCCCGCCGCGGCACCTGCCGGTGATACGACGGGCGGGGCGCTCAGGTTCCCGGGAGTCAGCGCCGCGTGATCGTGACGGACTCGATGACCACGTCGTTGTCCGGGCGGTCGGACCGGTTCGTCTTCACGGCGGCGATCTCGTCCACGACCTTCTGGCCAGCCGCGTCGGCGACCTCGCCGAAGATGGTGTGCTTGCCCGTCAGCCAGGTGGTGGGCGACACCGTGATGAAGAACTGCGAGCCGTTGGTGCCGGGGCCCGCGTTCGCCATCGCCAGCAGGTACGGGCGGTTGAACGACAGGTCCGGGTGGATCTCGTCGCCGAACTCGTAGCCGGGGCCGCCGGTGCCGTTGCCCAGCGGGTCACCGCCCTGGATCATGAAGCCGCTGATGACGCGGTGGAACACGGTGCCGTCGTACAGCTTCTCGTGGGACACCTTGCCGGTCGCCGGGTGCGTCCACTCGCGCTCGCCGGTGGCGAGCCCGACGAAGTTCTGCACCGTCTTCGGCGCGTGGTCCGGCAGGAGCCGCACCTCGATGTCCCCGTGGTTCGTCTTCAGGGTGGCGTAAAGCTGCTCAGCCACGATGTGCCTTCCTTACGGATTCATTGCGTCCCCAGATCCTCGCACGCCCGCGCTGCCGATCCGCAGCGTCCCGCCAAGTCTCGGCAGTAACAGAACATGCCGAGTCGGTCCAAGCCGGGCATGATCTGTACTCAGGTGGACAGGCGAACAGTGCCACCTTCCCGCAAGGAGGAGAGTTTCGTGACCCGCAAGAACGGCACGCGCCCGGCCCCCGGCACGGCGAAGCACAGCGTGCAGCACGCGGCCGAGGTGGTGGCCCCGTACGCCACCTCCGCCAGGGAGCAGTGCACCCACATGGCACACGAGGCGCGCGAGCGGCTCGGCCCCAAGGTCTCCGATCTGGCCGACAGCGCCCAGGTGGCGTACGGCGCCCACGTCGCGCCCCGGATGCACAAGGCGCGCCGGGCGATGCCCGACGAGCTGGACAGAACCGCTGCCGGCACCGCCCGCCCCGCGCGCTAAGCGGCGGCCTACGCCACCCCGCGCGTCGTCGGCG
>NZ_BAAAPF010000430.1:0-4697 GCF_039531005.1 Streptomyces synnematoformans | reverse complement strand
AAGCCGTGCCCGTCGGCGCGCAGCCGGTGCGCGCGGGCGCTGACGGGCGGCCCGGCGCCGAGGCCGGCCCCGGTGCCGGCCGTGCCGCCCGCTATCCCGGGCCCAGCACCCGGCTCGCCGCCGAACGCGCGCGGCAGACGCGGATGCAGGTCGTCGGCGCCGTGACCGAGCGCTGGGCGCCCGAGCAGGCCGGCCCGATCCACGAGCACTGGCAGCTCGCGCCCCCCGTCGGCCCCGCCGCCGACCTGTGGGCGCTCGGCGCGCTGCTCTTCCGCGCCGTGCAGGGGCATCCCGCGTATCCCGAGGAGGACGTCGCCGAGCTGGTGCAGCTGGTCTGCTCGGAGCCCGCCGCGCACGCCGAGGAGTGCGGGGCGCTGCGTCCCGTCGTCGAGTCGCTGCTGCGCCAGGACCCCACAGAGCGGCCGGACTTCGAGGAGTTGCGCGGCTGGCTGCGGTCCCTGATCCGCACCGCGCCCGAGCCCGGCATCGGCAGCCGCACGGTCACCGTGCCGCAGCACGGCACGGGCCGCGGCGGCGACCCGCGGCGGCTGCCGATACTGCGCCGCCGCGGCGAGCTGATGCGTCGGCGGCGCGCGAACAAGGCGCCGGTTCCGGTGCACGCGAAGCACCGGCGCCGCCGTTCGCGCCGCGGCCCCCGCGGGCCGCGGAGCCTGGGCCGTACGCTGATCGCGCTGATCTTCGTCGCCATGGCCGGGGCGATCGCTTACGCGGCGATGTTCATGCCGCAGGCCGAGGAGGGCACCGGCAACCAGCGCGGCTCGATCGGCGCCGGGCCGGGCGGTGAACCGGGCGAGTCGGCTGCGCCGCCCACGGACGACCCCGATCCGAACGAACCGGAGGAACGCCGCCAGCCGAAGGAGTCCGACGACCCCGACAAGCCGAAGGGCGACGGGCAGAACGGCGGCCAGGGCGACGGCGGCGCGGGCTCCACGCTGCCCGAGGGCTTCACGCTCCGCGAGGACCCGGCGGGCTTCGAGGTCGCCGTCCGCGAGGACTGGCAGCGGGTCGCCGAGAACGACAGCGGCCAGATCCGCTACGTCGGCGGGGACTACGAACTCGTCATCGTCCCCGGCCGCGACGGCATCGACGAGTTCGGCAGCGACCCCATGGCGTACCAGCAGCAGAGCGAGCCGGAGCTGGACCCGTACCGGGACGCGGCGTGGGCGCAGGCCGAGGGGCTGCAGCTCATCACGGTCGGGCAGCGGGTGATGGCGGAGGGGGAGTTCGACTGGACGGAGAGCGGCGGGCGGCAGATGCACGCGCGCAACCTGGCGTCGATCTGGGGCGACAGCTACCACGTGGTGCTGCTGATCGGGGCGGACGGCAAGGACGCGGAGGTGGAGCGGTTCCACCGGATCGCCGCCGACAGCTACCGCCCGACGGAGTGAGCGCACGGCTCCGCGCCCGGGCCGGCCCGGGCGCGGAGCCGGACACACGAAAGCCTCCCCAGCTCCAGCTTCCCCGGCGTCCCTCGGCTTCCCCGCACTCCCACCCCAGGGTAGGCCGCCCCTCCGACAAGACGCCGTGCGACGGCCGTCGGAGGCGCACTGGTCTCGGGCGTACGGCGGCGGGAACACCGCGTCCCGCCCGCGACAGCCCGCAGCCGACGACCGAGGCTGTCAGCCGCCCCGCTACCGGAAGCCGGGGGACGACGGGGCGCTCTCCGTGGGCGGCACGCCCGGGGCCCCGCTGCGCTCGCCGCTCCGCGCCGGCGTGGGGACCTCGCTGGGGACCACCTCCGACGGCGGCGTCGGCGCGGCCGACGTCGGCGGGGCGCTGGGCGGGGCGGCGGGCCCGGGCCGGCCCTCGGAGCCTCCCGGCCCGGGCAGGCCGACCGCGACGGTGACGGCGAGAGCGGCCACCGCCAGCGCGCTCCCGGCCGAGGCCACCGCACGGCGGCGGCGGATACGGCGCCCGCCGACGACGGCCGCGTCGGTGACGCTGGGCATCGGCGGCGCCGCGGAGTCGTCCACGATCTCCGCGAAGGCGCGCTGCAGGGCGGCGGAGTCGCGCTCGCTCGTCTCCCGCCTCATCCCCGGCTCCGCTTCCCGCTCCGCTTCCCGCCTCGTCTCCCGCCCCGTCTTCCGCCCCGTCTTCCGCCTCATTTCCCGCCTCACCTTCCGTTCACCTCGTGGGCGAGCGTTCCCAGGAGCTGACGCAGCCGGCGCAGTCCCCGCGCGCTCTGGCTCTTGACGGTTCCCGGGGTGATCCGGAGCGCCTCGGCGGTCTGCTCCACGCTCCAGTCCTCCCAGAACCGCAGCACCAGCACCGCCCGGTACCGGGGCGGCAGCTCCATCAGCGCCGCCTGCATCACCAGCCGCAGCTCCCGGGTGGTCGGGGGCGCCGACTGCTCCTCGGGCACCGCCTCCACCAGTTCCTCGCGCCAGACCCCGCGGCGATGCTGGTCGATGAAGACGCGGGTGAGGATGGTACGGGCGTACGCCTCCACGTTGCCGTCCCGGCGGACCCGGCCCCAGGCCGCGTAGAGCTTCATCAGCGTGGTCTGGGTCAGGTCCTGGGCCTGGTGCCAGTCCCCGCAGAGCAGGTACGCGCTGCGCCTGAGGTGTGCCTGCCGGGCCTCGGCGAACTCGCGGAACTCGCGCTCCCGTACTGCTTCCCGCACCCACCCCGCCCTTCGGCGCATCCGACACTTCTCACCCTGCTCTACGGGAGCGGGCCCCGGGAGGTTGCACGCCGCGCGGCGGAGATTTCCGCGGTACGGACCGTGCAACCCGGCGCGTTCCCGGCTCCGTACTCCTCTCACGAAAGGGCTCCGGCGGCGACCGGGGCCGGTCCACCCACCTTGTATGAGGAGTCCCCCTTGACGACCCGTCACACCAAGCGTTCGCGGCGTCTGATCTTCGCGACGGCCGCCGCGAGTGTCCTGACCGTCGTTGGTCTGGGCGCCCTCGCCCACGCCTCCACCGGCACCGACAAGCCGGCCGGCGGCCCCAGCGCGCCGCCCAGCCCGGCCCCCTCGGAGCCGGGCGTGCCGAGTGCTGTGCCCGCTGAGCCCAGCCCCGTTCCCTCCGAGCCGGGTGTGCCGAGTGCGGCACCCGCTGAGCCCAGCCCCGTTCCCTCCGACCCCGGTGTGCCGAGCGAGGTGCCGCCCGACGAGCCTGCTCCCGTCCCCTCGGAGCGCGATGTGCCGAGTGTGGCGCCCGATGAGCCCAGCCCGGTTCCCTCGGAGCCCGGTGTCCCGAGCGAGGAGCCCCGCGAGCCCAGCCCCGCCCGCGACGAGGCCGGCACCCCCACGCCGCTCGCGCCCGGCGAGCCCGCCCCCGACTGGGAGAACTGACCGGGAAGTGCCCCGCCCCGCCCCCGGTGAACCGGCGTTGCCCGGACACCGGGGACGGGGCGTGCCCGTGCCCCGCGCCGGTCCCGGCGCCGGTTCCGCGACGGCCGGCCCCCGCCCCCCGCCCCGGGCGTTCGTCGTCGCGTACTGCACCGCCCCGCTCCTCGGCCCGGCTCGGCGTCCGCATCCGCGCGGCTGTTACTGTCAACGACCGGGCGGCGGGTGCGCGGACGTGCCGGCCGCGGGGGAACGTGCAGGTCAGCGTGTTCGCCGGGGTCCCCGGCAGGGTCGCGGCGGATGTCACGGCAAAGCCCGTCGATGTCGCACGTTTTCTACAGAGTGGGTATCCGGAGGAGCGACCGCGCTGTAGTGCGCTATTGATGTGCCATGACGTACGAGGGGGACAGGGTGGGGAACGAGCCCACGAGCTACGGCCTGCGGCCACCGCACGAGGACGCGGGCGGCGTCGCGCAGGAGACCGCGGCCACGCAGGTCGTCGCCGATCCCGCGGCCGGCCGGCTACTCGGCGGGCGCTACCGCCTCGCCGCCCGCCTCGGCGTCGGCGGCATGGGCACCGTGTGGCGGGCGCACGACGAGGTCGTCGACCGCGACGTCGCCGTCAAGGAGCCGCGGCTGCCCGCGAACCTCGACGAGCGGATGCGGCACACGGTGTACGAGCGCATGCAGCGCGAGGCCCGCGCCGCCGCCCGTATCGACCACCCCTCGGTCGTCACCGTGCACGACGTGGTGATGGAGGAGGGCAAGCCCTGGATCGTGATGGAGCTGGTCCGCGGCCGCTCCCTCGGTGACCAGCTCACCGAGGGCACCCTCGATCCGCGCGAGGTGGCGCGCATCGGCGTCGCCGTGCTCGGCGCGCTGACCGCCGCGCACGAGGCGGGCATCCTGCACCGCGACGTCAAGCCCGACAACGTGCTGCTCGGCCGGTACGACCGCGTCGTGCTCACCGACTTCGGCATCGCGCAGATCGAGGGCGAGCAGGGCCTCACGGAGACCGGCGCGTTCGTCGGGTCGCCGGAGTTCATCGCGCCGGAGCGGGTGCTCGGCCAGCGGCCGGGCCCGGAGTCGGACCTGTGGTCGCTGGGTGTCGTGCTGTACGCGGCCGTCGAGGGCATGTCCCCGTACCGCCGGCAGACCGCGCCGGCGACGTTGCAGGCCGTGCTCTCCGCCGAGCCGGCGCCGCCGGCGCGCGGCTCGGGGGCGCTGGGCACGGTGGTGATGCAGCTGCTGCGCAAGGACCCCGCGGCGCGACCGCCGGCGGACGAGGTGCGCCGGCAGCTGGAGGCGGTGGCCCGGCCGGTGCCGGCGCCGACGATGCTCGCCACGGTCCCGGGCGGCGCGGAGGGCGGTGCGGGCGGCGGGC
>NZ_BAAAPF010000429.1:0-4704 GCF_039531005.1 Streptomyces synnematoformans | reverse complement strand
GCCCCCGCCCGGCCCCCCCCCGGGGCCCGCGGCCGGTGGCGCGTGCTCCTGCCCGCCGCCGGGGCGGCCGTCGCCACGCTCGTCGCCCTCGTCGCCACCTCCAGCGGGTCCACCGGCGAAGGCCGGGCGGCCGGCGGCGAGGGGCCCGAGAGCGGCGTGCTGGGGGACGGGAGCCGCGGTGGCGGCGGTGCCAGGGGAGCGGAGACGGCGGAGAAGGGCGGCTCGTCCGAGCCGTCCGAGCCGTCCGAGCCCTCGCCCGCCGGCGGCGGCACCGGCAGGGGCGGCGGCGACTCCGGCGCGGCCCCCCGCAAGGGCGGGGCCGCCGCCGAGGAGGGGGCAGAGCCCACCGTCCGTACCCCGCTGGCCTGGTCCGTCCGCTCCCACGTCTGGGAGTTCGGCTGCGACCACCGCTACGTCGTCGACAAGCCGCCCGCCGACGTCCCGCCCCCGCCCATGGCGCAGGACGCCGAGGCGTGGGCCGGCAGCCAGGGCGCCGTCCACGGCGGCAGGACGAACATCGAGGCCGTCATCGAGCCCCGCGGCGACGAGCAGGTGACCATCACCGCCGTCCACGTCCGCAAGGCCGCGGCGTCCGCGCCGCTGCCGTGGGACGCCTTCGCGATGTCCGACGGCTGCGGCGGCGAGGTCACCGAGGCGGCGTACGACGTCGACCTCGACGTTCCCCGGCCCGTCCTCAAGCCCCGGAACGGCGGCGACTCCACCGGGACCTGGGAGCCCCCCGCCCTCCCGTACCGCGTCACCCCCGACGACCCGCTGTCCCTGCTCATCCACGCCGACACCGAGGACCACGACGTCCGCTGGTACCTGGAGGTCGAGTGGAGCAGCAAGGACGACTCCGGCGTCATACGCATCGATGACGGCGGCGGCCCGTTCCGTACCAGCGCGATCGAGGACCGTCCGCTGTACGGCTACGACCACCTCAACGGCCACTGGCGCACGTGGCCGCTGGCCGACGACCCCGACGCCGCCGACGGCCCCGCGCGGGAGCCCGCGTCTCCGGCGCCGTAGCCGCCGCGCCGGACCCGGGAAACCGGCGGCGGCCGGAACAAGCGGAGGACGACGCACCGGCGAGGAGCGGAATCCGGCCAGATGAAACGGTTCTGCTGGTCAAGGCGGCGTTCTGGGCCGGGAATTGGGGATGATTCCCGTGTGGGGGATGCGCATGTGACGCAGGCAGACGATAGGGTTAGCGTGCCCGGGCCGGGAGCCCTCGTCAGGGTGGGGAGTGTCATGGATCAGATAGCAATGCGCGGCAAGGCGCGAGTTCCTGCGGTCAACTGCGGGAGCACAGCGTCGCGGGCGCGCGTCGACCGGCACCTGGCGGTGCTCGGCGGCCCCGCCGCCCCCGAGGGGGACGCGGAGAGCGCCACCACGCTGATGCGTGAGCTGACCGCGCGTGAGGAGAGGGCCGCGAAGCCGGGCCGTATGGCGCGCGTTTCCCTCTTCGCCCCGCTGCGGAAGCTGCGGCGCACCCTCTTCGGCAACGGGCGGAGCTGACACAGCTCCGCACAGACACCTCGTATCGGGGCGGGCGCGGCGACCCGGCATGCCGCACCCGCCCCGATCAGCTGTCCCACCCGCGCCCGCCCCGACCCCGGACCGCCCGGTTCCGGACACACCCCGAACGCACGCCGTGCACTCCCCGGTCGCTCAGCCCCGCCCGCGCGCGCTGCGCCGTATCGCCAGCGGTACGAACACCGCCAGCAGCACCGCCGACCAGCACAGCGCCGCCGCCACCGGATGCGTCATCGGCCAGGCCGCGCCCGCCGCGTCGTCGAGTCCCGCCGGGGCGCTGCCCGTCAGGTCCCGTACGGCCGTGACGTACGCGCTGAGCGGGTTCCACTCGACCACCGCACGCAGCCATCCCGGCATGCCGTGCGTCGGCACGTACGCGTTGGACAGCAGCTGCAGCACGAACGTGGTGCTCGCCAGCTGTCCCGCCGTCTCCTCGTTGCCGACGACCATGCCGAGGTGGACCCCGAGCCACGCCGACGTGAACCGCAGCAGGAGCAGCAGCCCCAGCGCCCCGGCGGTCGCCGCCGGGCCGCCGTCGTTCCGCCAGCCCACGGCGTAGCCGACCGCCGCCAGCGGCACCAGCCCGGCCGCGAACAGCAGCACGTCCGCGACCGCGTGCCCCAGCGGCACCGCCGCCCGGCTGATCGGCAGCGCCCGGAAGCGCTCCGTCACGCCGCGGCCGGTGTCGACGGCCGCCTGCAGCATGCCGGTGACGAGGCCGCCGGCGGCGGTGGTGGCGAAGAGGCCGGGGACGATGTACGTGCGGTAGTCGGCACCGCCGGGCAGTGAGACGGAGTTGCCGAAGACGTAGCCGAAGAAGAGCAGCAGCGTCAGCGGCATCACCTGGGTGATGACCAGCAGTCCGGGGTTGCGCCGGGCGCGCTGCAGCTGGCGGCCGACCAGGGCCGTGCCGTCGTACGCGAGGTGGCTCATGCCGCCTCCTCCTCCATGTCCGGCGCGCCGGTGCCCGGCGCGCCCTCGGCGGTGCCGTCCGCCCCCGTGAGCCGGAGGAACACCTCGTCCAGCGTCGGGCTGCGCAGGCTCGCGTCGACCACCGGCACCCCCGCCGCGTCCAGCTCCCGCACCATGCGCGGCAGCGTCAGCCCGGGGTCGAACGCCGCCGCCCCCACCGCGCGCCGCTCCGCGTCCAGCCGCGGTTCGCCCCCGGTGAGCGGCCCGAGCACCACCGCCGCCGCGGCCAGCGCCGCCTCCTCTGCCACGACCACCTCCGCGTACGCGCCCACCCGCCGCTTCAGCTCGTCCGGCGTGCCGGTGACGGCCGCCCGGCCGTGGTCGACGACCACGACCGAGTCCGCCAGCCGGTCCGCCTCCTCCAGGTACTGCGTGGTCAGCAGCACCGTCGTGCCCGCCGCCGCCATCTCGCGCACCGCCGCCCAGATCTGCTCGCGGCTCGCCGGGTCGAGGCCGGTGGTCGGCTCGTCGAGGAAGAGCACCCGCGGCCGGGCCAGCAGGCTCGCCGCCAGGTCGAGCCGCCGCCGCATGCCGCCGGAGTACGTGCGGGCCGGCCGGTCGGCGGCGCCGGCCAGGCCGAACCGCGCCAGCATCTCGTCCGCCCGCTTCCGCCCCGCGGGCCCGCGCAGGCGCAGCAGCCGGGCGAAGAGGCGCAGGTTCTCCCGCCCGGACAGGTCGTCGTCGACGGAGGTGGCCTGGCCCGTGACGCCGATGGCGCGGCGCACGGCGGCCGGCTCGGCGACCACGTCGTGCCCGGCGACCCGGGCGCCGCCGGCGTCCGGCGGGACGAGGGTGGTGAGCACGCGCACGGCGGTGGTCTTGCCCGCGCCGTTCGGGCCGAGGAGCCCGCAGACGGTGCCTTCGGGGATGGCGAGGTCGAGGCCGCGGAGCGCGTGGACGTCGCCGTAGCGCTTCTCGACCGCCTCACTAAGTACAGCGTACGTAGTAGTCATGCGGTCGAGCATAGCCGACTCAGTACGCTGTACGTAAACCGGCAGCCGACGGCCCCGAGGAAGGAAGCGATGACAGCGAGCCGACGTGCCGCGGACGGGGCGGCGCGCAGCGCCACCCCCGAGGTGATCTGGACCCGCCCCGAGCGCGCCGGCCGCGGCCCGCGCCCCGCGCACAGCCGCACCCGGATCGCCGAGGCCGCCGTGCGGATCGCCGACGCGGACGGCCTCGACGCGGTCTCGATGCGGCGCGTCGCCGCCGAGATCGGCAGCGGCACCATGTCCCTCTACAACTACGTGCCGCGCAAGGAGGACCTGCACGAGCTGATGGTCGACGCGGTCAGCGCCGAGTACGACCTGTCGGGTGCGCTCAGCGGCGACTGGCGGGCTGACGTGCTCGGGCTGGCGGAGCAGTCGCGGGACCTGATGCGCCGGCACCCGTGGCTGCCGCGGCTCACCGCGAGCGCGGCGTACGGGTTCACGCCGCACACCATGCGCTACCTCGACCGGTTCCTCGCCGCGCTGGCGGGCGTGGACCTCGCGCCGGGGACGAAGATGGAGCTGGTCGCGATGGTCACGGCGTCGGTGACCAGCTACGTGACCTTCGAGATCGCCCTCGCCGAGCGGGCTCGCGCGCTGCCGTGGAGCGAGGCGGAGGAGCAGGCGGTGCGCGGGTCGTACCTGGCCGGGCAGCTGGCGACGGGGGAGTACCCGCACCTGGCCGGGGTGCTGGCGGAGGCGGCCGAACCGGGGGACCACGAGGAGGCGTTCCGGCGGATGCTGGGGCGGGTGCTGGACGGCTTCGCGGCGTCCGGCGGCCGGACGGGCTGACGGGCTGACGGCAGCCCGGCCGCCGGTCCCGGCAACCCGGCGGTGACGCCCCCTTGAAACGCCTCCGGCCCGGTGATGACGTTCCTCTGCCATGTATCTCTTCCGGCGTCTGCTCGTCCTGCCGTTGGCCCTCGCCGCGACCGCGGCGGCCGGCCTCGTCCCCGCCGCCGGGGCCGGCGCGCCCGGGCCCGCCCCGGCGGCGGGCGACCTCCTCTCGTACGTCGTCAACAGCGCGGCCGACGACGCCACCCTGGACCGGGTCGAGGCCGCGACCCACGCCGCCGGCGGCACCGTCGTGGCCGCGTACCCGAAGATCGGCGTGACCGTCGCGCACTCCGCGGACCCGCACTTCGGCCCCCGGCTGCGCGACGTGCGCGGCGTGCAGTCCGCGGGCGCGACCCGCACCGCACCGCTG
>NZ_BAAAPF010000428.1:0-4705 GCF_039531005.1 Streptomyces synnematoformans | reverse complement strand
ACATTCTACCAACTCCTTGGCTCACAGAACGACATGGCTACGATCCGACTTTGCCTCGGCCACGTCGGCCGCTCCGGCCGGCCCGGCCGCCGCGACCGCTTCGGCCGCTTCACCCCGCCCGGCCGCTTCAGCCGACTCGGCCGCCCCGGCCCCCGCGGCCCGTTCAGCGCTCCCGGCGGGCGGCACCGCCCCGGGTCCGGGCTCCCCCGGTCCCCGGGCCGCCTCCACGCGGACCGCGCCTCGCCCCGCCGCGTCGTCCCGCCGGTCCGTGTCCATGGGCTCAACTGTACGAGCCGCACGCGCCCCGCCGGTCTCGCTCACCCCGCGCCGCCGCCCGGCTGCGGAAGCGTCCCCGACCGGTCCGCCATGACCTGCAGACTCGGTCCCTCGCGCCGGTCCGCGGGCCGCTCCTCCCCGTCGTCCCCGGAGAAGATCACGCCCGCCAGCGTCAGCACGATCACCGCCGCCGCGACCGCGAACGCCACCGCGCCCGTCGCGATGCCGATCACCGCGTTCCGCCCCGCGCCCACGCCGTCGCGCCGCGCCCGGCGGTGCGCGAGCAGCCCCAGCGCCAGCGCCGCCGGGCCGAGCAGCACCGAGAGCACCATGCCGTAGAGCGTGGGCAGGAGCGTGACGCCGACGATGCCGCACACCATCGCCTTCGTCCCCAGGCCGGCCGGGCCCCGCCGCGCCCCGGCTGCGGCCGGCGCCGACGGACTGCTCGCCGCCATATCCGCTCCCCTCCCCGCCCTCCGCGCGCCGCCACGCGCGCGTTCGCACATGCTACGGAGCCGGGACAGCGGCGTCAGTCCCTTGGCATACGATGATGTGATGGCCGATCTCGACTCCTTCATCTCCGGTCTGCCGAAGGCCGAGCTCCACGTCCACCACGTCGGCTCCGCGTCCCCCCGCATCGTCGCCGAACTCGCCGCCCGGCACCCGGACTCGACGGTGCCCGCGGACGCGGCCGCCCTGGCCGACTTCTTCACCTTCCGCGACTTCGCCCACTTCATCGAGATCTACCTCTCCGTGGTCGACCTCGTCCGGGACCCGGAGGACGTGCGCCTGCTGACGTACGAGATCGCCCGCGACATGGCCCGGCAGAACATCCGCTACGCCGAGCTGACCGTCACCCCGTACAGCTCCACGAGCCGCGGCATCCCCGACCGCGCCTTCCTCGACGCCCTGGAGGACGCCCGCCGCGGCGCCGAGTCCGAGCTGGGCGTCGCGCTGCGCTGGTGTTTCGACATCCCCGGCGAGGCGGGGCTGGCCGCGGCCGAGGAGACCGCGCGGATCGCCGTCGACGTCGGCTGCGAGGGCCTCGTGGCCTTCGGCCTCGGCGGCCCCGAGATGGGCGTGCCGCGCGGCCAGTTCAAGCCGTACTTCGACCGGGCCCTGGCCGCCGGGCTGCGCAGCGTCCCACACGCCGGCGAGACGACCGGGCCGCAGACGGTCTGGGACGCCGTCACCGAGCTGCGCGCCGAGCGCATCGGGCACGGCACGAGCGCCGCGCAGGACCCGAAGCTGCTGGGGCACCTCGCCGAGGCGGGCATTCCGCTGGAGATCTGCCCGACCTCCAACGTGGCCACGAAGGCGGTCCCCTCGCTCGACGAGCACCCGCTGCGGCGGATCGTCGACGCGGGCGTGCTGGTCGCGCTGGGCAGCGACGACCCGCCGATGTTCGGTACGGACCTCAACACGGAGTACGCGGTGGCCGCCCGCCTCCTCGGACTCGACGAGGCCGGGGTCGCGGCCCTCGCGAAGAACTCCGTCGCGGCGTCCTTCATGGAGCCGGCCGCGAAGGCGGCGCTGACGGCGGAGATCGACGCCTATCTCGCCGCCTGGCCGGCGGCGGCCACCGCCCCCGGCGCCCCCCGGCCCGCGACCCCGCCCGCCCTGTGACGGCCCCCGCCCCCGCCCGGACGCTGGCCGTCGCCCACCGCGGCGATCCGTACGTCGTGCGCGAGAACACCCTCGGCTCGCTGCGCTCGGCGGTGGCGGCAGGTGCGGACGCCGTCGAGTTCGACGTCCGGCTCACGGGGGACGGCGTGCCGGTGCTGCTGCACGACCGCACGCTGCAGCGGCTGTGGGGGCAGGAGGCGACGCTCGCGTCGTTGTCGTACGCGGAGGTCCAGGAGCGCTCCGGCGGCGGCATCCCGACGCTGCGCGAGGCGCTGAAGATCATGGCGGAGAGCCCGGGCGTGCGCTCCTTCATCGACCTCCCGGACCCGGCCGCCGCCGAGCCCACCATCGCGGAGGTGCTGGAATCCGACGCCGCGGCCCGCACGTACTACTGCGGCGGCACCGCCGCCCTGCTCACCATCCGCGCCGCGTACCCCGCCGCCGAGATAGCCCTCACCTGCTCCTCCCCCGTCCCGTACCGCGCCGGCCTGCTCCGGCGGCTGCGCCCGCAGTGGCTCAACTACCGCTTCGGCCTCCTCGACGAGGCCACGGTCCGCGAGGACCACGAGGCGGGCTACCGGGTGTCCTGCTGGACGGTCGACTGGCCGCGCAACTGGCGCCGCCTGACCGCGATGGGCGTGGACGCGATCACCAGCAACCGCATCCGGGGCCTGCGCCGCCACCTCGGCTCCTGAGGGGGTCCCCCGCGGCGGGGCCGCAGCCGGGCGACGGCGTCGCCGTGTCCCCGCGGGCCGCCGCGCGCAACCGGCGGCGCCGCGCGGCGGGGGCTCGACTCCCCTGCCGCGCGGCTCTCTTCCGCTCCGTACGCCGGCTGTCCGGACGGCGTACGGGCCTCAGCGACCGGCTTCCGCCGGCACCGGGGTCCCGTCTGGCGCGGCCGGGTCCGCGGAACCCGCCGCCGAAGCCGCTCCCGGCGCAGGCGCCGGTGCGCCCGAGGCCGGGACGCGGCGCAGCAGCGTCGCCGACCGCACCGCCGCCGCCACCGCCAGCCCCGCCGCGACCGCCGCCGCCACGTTGAGCCCGCTGGCGAACGCGGCCTTCGCCGGTGCGAGCACCGCCTCGCCCAGCGCCGCGGGCAGGTCCTCCGCCGCGCTCAGCGCACCCGGCAGGGTGTCGCGGGCGGCGCCGTCCGCGCCGTCCGGTACGCCGGCGGGGGCGGCGTCCATCGCGGGGGCCATGTCGCCGCGGTAGACGGCGGTGCCGACGCTGCCGAGGAGGGCGATGCCGAGGGCGACGCCGAGGTCGCTCGCGGTGCTGTTGACCGCCGACGCGGCGCCCGCCTTCTCCGGCGGGGCGGAGCCGATGACCAGGTTGGTGGCCAGCGCCATCACCGGCGCGATGCCCGGGTAGAGCAGGTAGAAGCCGGTGATGAGCATCGGCAGCCCGCCCACGCTGTCGACCTGGGTGAGGACCACGTACCCCGCCGCCGACAGCAGGCTGCCCGCCGCCACGACGTACCCCGGGCGCACCCTGCGGGCGATCACCGGCGACAGCATCGAGACGATCACCAGCAGCACCGCCGCGGGCAGGATCCACAGCCCCGCCTCCAGCGGCGTCAGCTCCTCGACGAGCTGCAGGTACTGCGTGAAGAGCAGGTACACGCCGCCCAGCGCGACGGCGCTGAGGAGGAAGACGGCGAGGGCGCCGCTGAAGGTGCGGTCGCCGAACAGCCGCATGTCGAGCAGCGGGTCGCTCAGCCGCAGCTGCCGCCGTACGAACACGGTCGACAGCACGACGCCGAGCAGGAGGGCGACGATCGCGGTGGCGTTGACGCCGTGCGCGGCCATCTCCTTCACCCCGTACACGACGGGCAGCACCGTGACCGTCGACAGCGCCACGCTCGGCAGGTCGAGCCGCCCCGGCCGCGGCGCCCGGTACTCGGGCACCAGGAACGGCGCCGCGAGGAGCACCAGCGCCATCACCGGCGCGCCCGCCAGCAGGGCGGCGCCCCACCAGAAGTTCTCCAGCAGCAGCCCGCCCACCAGCGGGCCGACGGCCACGCCGACGGACACCGACGCCGCCCACAGGCCGATGGCGGTGGCGCGCTGCCTGGCGTCCTGGAACATGTTGCTGATGAGCGACAGCGTCGCCGGCACCACCGCCGCCGCGCCCACGCCCATCACGGCGCGCGCCGCGATCAGCGCCTCCGCGCCCGGCGCGAACGCGGCCGCCGCCGACGCCGCGCCGAACGCCGCGGCGCCGAAGAGCAGGATGCGGCGGCGGCCGATGCGGTCGCCGAGTGTGCCCATGGCGACGAGCAGGCCGGCCATCATGAAGCCGTAGATGTCGTTGATCCACAGCAGCTGGCTGCTGCTGGGGCCGAGGTCGGCGGCGATGTCGGGGGTGGCGAGGAAGAGCACGGTCATCGTGACGAAGAGCAGGACCGTCGGCGCGAGGAGCACCGCGAGGCCGATCCACTGCCTGGGGCCGGCGCGCAGCGCGGCGGCCTCCGGGGCGGTTGCGGACATGATTGTTCTCGTTTCCGGGTTCGGGGACGGTCGGTTCAGAAGGGGTACGGGGTGTGGGCGCGGGCGGCGCGCAGGGCGCGGGCCCACCAGATGAGCTGGTCGAGCGCGCCGTCGGGGCAGTCGGTCTCGTACACGGTCAGCGCGTGTGCCTCGGCGAGGTCGGCGCGCAGCGCCCGCAGGGCGCGCGGGGCTCCCTCCCCCGCCCGTACGTGCAGCGCCACCGGCCGGGCCTTGAACGCCTCCGCGCACCAGGCCAGCGCCCGCCGCAGCGGGCCGGGCGGCCGCGGCCCCGGCGCGGCCGGCGCCACGACGAC
>NZ_BAAAPF010000427.1:0-4726 GCF_039531005.1 Streptomyces synnematoformans | reverse complement strand
CGCTCGGGGAGGCGGGCGGCCGGCCCCCGCGGCAGGCGGGTCAGACGCGCGTCAGGTCCTGGTCCGGCTCGCCGTCCGGCACCGGCCGCGGGCCCGGGCTGCCGCGGCCCAGCGACTCGCCCTCCATGTCCACACGCGGCAGCAGCCGCGCCAGCGGGCGCGGCAGCCACCAGGCACGCTTGCCGAGCAGGGCGAGCACGGCGGGCACGAAGGCCATGCGGACGACGACCGCGTCGCAGAACACCGCCACGGCCAGCCCGAAGCCGATCATCCTGATGACCTGCTCGCCGCCGGTCATGAAGCCGCCGAACACGGCCATCATGATCACCGCCGCGACCGCCACCACGCGGGCGCTGTGCCGGAAGCCGCTGACCACGGCCTCGCGCGGGTCCTCCCCGTGCACGTACGCCTCCCGCATCCGGGAGACCAGGAAGACCTGGTAGTCCATGGCCAGCCCGAAGGCGATGCCCACCAGGAAGATCGGCATCATGCTCATGATCGGCCCGGTCTGCTCCACGCCGAAGAGCCCGGCCAGGTGTCCCTGCTGGAAGACGGTGACGACGGCGCCGAGGGCGGCGAGCACCGACAGCAGGAACCCGAGCGCCGCCTTCAGCGGCACCAGCACGGAGCGGAAGACCACCAGGAGCAGCAGGAACGCCAGGCCGATGATGGTCGCCAGATACGGGACCAGGGCGCCCTGAAGCTTCTGCCCGACGTCGATGTTGAGCGCGGTGGTGCCGGTGACCTCGTACGTCGCGCCGGTGGCGGCCTCGGCCGCCGGGCGCCGGTCGCGGATGTCGTGGACGAGGTCCTTGGTGCGTTCGCTGGTGGGCGCGGTGGCGGGGGTGGCGGAGAGCACGGCCGTCGAGCCGGCCTCGTCGAAGCGCGGCGGCGAGACGGAGACGACGCCGTCGGTGCCGCCGATCGTCTCGGCCACGCCGGCCACGGCGGCCTCGGGGTCGTCGGCGCCGCGGGCGTCGACGACGACGGTCAGCGGGCCGTTGAAGCCGGGGCCGAACCCCTCGGCGAGGGCGTCGTAGGCGCGGCGCTCGGTGGTGGAGGTGGGCTTGGCCTCGTCGCCGGGCATGCCGAGGCGGAGGTCGGCGGCGGGTACGGCGAGGATGCCGAGCCCGGCGACGGTGGCGAGGAGGACGGGGACGGGGCGGCGCAGGACGAAGCGGGCCCAGCGGACCCCGAGGGTGGCGCGCGGGGGCTCCGGCGGGCCCGCGCCGTCCGCGGAGTCCGTACCGCCCGCGGGATCCGGGCCGGCCTGAGGGGCCGCACGCCCCGGCAGGCCCGTGACCGCCGGCCGGTCCGCACCGCCGGAGGGGCCGGTGGGTCCCGCGGGGCTCGTCACGTCCGCACGGCCCCGCCGACCGGCGCGCCAGCCACGCCGTCCGGGGCGCAGTTCCGCACCCGCCCGGCCGTTGCGCCCCCGGGCACCGCGCGAGCGGGACCCGCGCGCCAGCACCGCGTCCGGCCACCACCCCAGCAGCGCCGGCACCAGCGTCAGCGCGACCAGCACGCCCACGAGCACCGCCCCCGCCGCGCCCAGCCCCATCTTCGTCAGCATCGGCACCCCGACGACCGACAGGCCGGCCAGCGCGATGACCACCGTCAGCCCCGCGAACACCACCGCGGACCCCGCCGTGGCCGTCGCCCGCCCCGCCGCCTCGCGCGCCTCGTGGCCCGCGGCGCGCTCCTCGCGGTAGCGGGAGACGATGAAGAGCGAGTAGTCGATGCCGACCGCGATGCCCAGCATCATCGCCACCTCGCCGACCGTCGAGGACAGGCCGAGGGCGTGGCCCAGGGCGAGGATCGAGAACATGCTGACGCCGATCCCGACGAGCGCGGTGATCAGCGGCATCCCGGCCGCGGCCAGCGACCCGAAGGTGAGGAGCAGCACCACGGCCGCCACCGCGACGCCGATCACCTCGCCGAGGCCCGCCGAGACCTCGGACTCCAGCGCGCTGCCGCCGGCCTCGACGGTCAGGCCCGTGTCCCGGGCCTCGTCGATGGCGTCGTCGAGCGCCGTCCTGGCGGCCTTGCTGACGTCGTCCGCCACGACCTCGTAGGAGACGGTGGCGTATGCGGTCGTGCCGTCCTCGCTCACGCCGCGACCGCCGTCGAACGGGTCGGCCGCCCCGGCGACCTGCGGCGCGTCGGCGATGTCGGCGACGAAGCCGGTCACCGCCGCGCGGTGCTGGCCCGCGGTGATCTTCTCGCCGTCGGGCGCGACGAAGACGACGCGGGCGTCCGCGCCGTCGGCGGCGGCGCCCGGGAAGCGCTCGTCGATGAGGTCGTACGCGTGCTGGGCCTCGATCCCGGGCATCGAGGTGGAGTCCTCGGGCGGGTCGCCGGCGCTCGACGCGCCGAGGAACGCGACGGCGAGGGCGGCCGCCCACAGCAGCACGGCGGACAGCCGCCGGCGGAACGCGAGCCGGCCCAGCCGGTACAGGAAGGTCGCCATGGAAGGGGGTCTCCGCTTCTGGGGGTCTCGAAGTACCCCTCCAGCGTTTCCGCGGCGGCCCCGCCCCGTCGTCGTCCCCCGTACGACACTTCCGGCTACTGAAAACCGAGTACGCCGCCGCGCGCCGTCCGCCGCGGGGATGACCCCGGCGGCGGCTGCGCGCGGCGGCTGTGAATCCGCGCAGTCAGCCGAGGCGCTCGCCGTAGACGTGGTCGACGGTCATGGTCATGAGCACCCGGCGGTCGGCGACCATCACCGCGCGGTACTCGTCCCAGTCCGGGTGCTCCCCCGCCGCGGCGCGGTAGTAGTCCACCAGCGCGCCGACCTCCGGGCCGTGCGGGTCGGTGCCGGGGCCGGTGAGGGTGGCGGTGCCCTCGGCGGTGGCCCAGGAACGGCCGTCGGGGGCGGTGACCTCCAGCGCGGCGCGGGCGTCGCGGCGCAGGTTCGCGGTCTTGGCGCGGCCCTCGGTGACCGAGACGTGGATGACGCCGGCGTCCGGGTCGTAGAAGGGCATGACGGGCGACAGCTGAGGCCGGCCGTCCCTCTTGAGGGTGGCGAGCACGCCGAGGCGGCTCTCGGCCAGCAGCGCGCGGGGGTCGAACGGGGTCGTGGTCATGTCCGTAGCCAAGTCCTGGTCCGTGGGTCGTATTCCGTGGGCTGTGCCGTCGTCAGCGCGGCTGCGCCGCCGGGCGGCGGAACTCCTCGATCATCGCCGCATATCCCTCGCCGCCGTGCCCGGCCGCCGCGGCGCGGTCGGCGATGGCCTTGATCAGCGCCGGGAACTCGGTGTTCACGCCGAGGGATTCGCTCTCCTGGACGAGGTGTGCCATCGCCGCCCGGTGGACGTCGAGCGTGGCGTCGTCCACCGGGAAGGTGCCGGTGTCGATCTGCTTCGCGTATCCGGGGAGCCAGTCGGCGACGGTCGGGATGCCCTTCGCGGCGACCGCGGTGTAGTCCGCGGCGGACACCCCCGCCGTGCCGAGCAGCGCGGCGCCCTGCAGCCAGCCGTTGAGGATGCTCCACATCAGGCCCACGACCGCCATCTCGTACAGCGCCGTCAGCCCCTCGTCCGCGCCGAGGTACGGGGTGTCCCCGGCCAGGCCGCGCAGCGCGGGCGCGTGGCGGTCGAACTCCGCGCGCGGGCCGCTGACGACGATGGTCGCCGCCGCGGTGCCGATCCCGGGCGGCGCAGCCATGATGGCGCCGTCGAGGTACGTCGCGCCGCGTTCGGCGGCCCACGCCGCGGTGGCGCGGGCCTGCTCCGAGGTACCGGTGGTGAGGTTGACCAGGGTCCGGCCGCGGAGGGCGGCGGGGTTGACGGGGTCGAGGAGGGCGTGCAGCGCGTCGTAGTCGGTGACGCAGGCGATCACCAGCGGAGCGGCGGCGACGGCCTCGGCGGGGGTGCCGGCCCGTGCGGCGCCCTCGGCGACGAGGTCGTCGGCCTTGGCCGCGGTGCGGTTGAAGACGGTGGTGGGGTGCCCGGCGCGCAGCAGGGCGCCGGCCAGGGCGCGGCCCATGTGGCCGAGGCCGAGCACGGAGACGGGGGCGGGGGTGGTTTCGGTGTGCTTGTCGGTCGTCATGGCAGAATGGTCAACGTTCACACCGGTATGAAGGTCAAGGAGGAGCGCGCATGCGGATCGGCGAGCTGAGCCGGCGCACCGGTGTCCCCGCGCACCAGCTGCGGTACTACGAGGCCCAGGGTCTGCTGCAGCCCGAGCGCTCCGGCAACGGCTACCGCGAGTACACGGACGACGCCGTGCTCACCGTCGCGCAGATCCGGCGGCTGCTCGACGCCGGCCTGTCGACCCAGGACATCGCCTGGCTCCTGCCCTGTGCCACGGGCACCGGGCCCGACTTCTACCCCTGCCCCGAGCTGCTGGACAAGTTCCGCGAGCGGCTGGAGGGGCTCGACGCGCACATCACCACGCTCGACCGCTCCCGCCGGGCGCTGAGCGAGTACCTCGACGCCGCCGAGCGGCGGGTCGCGCAGTACAGCTGAGAAAGCGGCGGCGGCCGGGGGCGCGCGCCCGTCGGCGGCCCGTACCGTCCCGTTGACCGTCTCTCTGCCGTCCCGCGGCGCTTCACCTGCCCGTCGTGCCCCGGCCACCCGGCCCGACGAGCATCCTTCCGGATCTTCACGACGTCCGGGAGGCACAGGTGACTTCACCACCCCACACCCCACGCCGGCGCTCGTTCCTGCAGGCCGCGGGCGTCGGCGTCGGCGCGCTGCTCGCCGGGGCCGGCCTCGCCGGGCGG
>NZ_BAAAPF010000426.1:0-4750 GCF_039531005.1 Streptomyces synnematoformans | reverse complement strand
GCCAAGGGCCCGTCGCGGCGCAGGGTGCTGGCGCTCGCGGGCGCGGGCGCGGTGGCCGCCGGCGGCGCGGGGGTGGGGGCGTGGGCGTACCTCCGCGACGACGAGAAGAAGCCGGCGGCGAAGCCCGGCCCGAAGAAGCCGAAGGCGCCGAAGGAGCTGTGGACCCGGCCGGTGGTGGGCGGCGACGGCGCGTTCACCCTGGCCACCGGCGGCAACTACGTGATGCTGCTGACGAGCACCGGCGGCGGGCAGTTCGTGGACGCGCGCAACGGCAAGCTGCGCGGCATCGACGACCTGGCCACCCCCTCGCTGGGCATCATCGGCGACGACTCCGGCTTCTACTCCATCTCCAGCCGGAGCGCCTCGGGCGAGGGCACCTACGCCGTCTTCACCACCGACCCCGAGTCGGGCGAGCAGGCGGAGCACGTCGCCCTCCACGGCGCGGAGCTGAAGGGTACGGCCGCCGAGGGCCTGGAGAACGGCATCCTGCTGATGCGCGCGACCGCCCGCTGGGTCACCCGGGTCTACCGCGACAAGGAGACCAAGAAGCGCGTCGTCGAGAAGACGCCGTGGACCCCGCAGTTCGTGGCGGCGGAGATGGAGACCGGCAAGCTGTTGTGGGGGTTCGACAACGAGTCCCCCGACGCCGGCCCCTCGTACGCCACGGCCCTGACGAAGAACGAGGCGCTCATCCGCGTCGAGTCCACCCTGACCTGTCTCGACGTCCGGACCGGCGAGGAGCGCTGGACCTGGAAGGCGCCGGAGGCCGACCGCGACTCGCTCGCCGGCCTGCAGCAGTTCCCCACCGTCGCGGGCCACGTGCTCCTCGGCCTGCGCGACCTCACCGCGCTGAGGCTGTCGGACGGCAAGGTGGGCTGGACCCTCGGCGAGGGCCGCGACGCGCGCGCCGAACTCGGCCCGGACACCCGCCTCTACGGCACCCCCGCGGTCAAGGACGGCAAGGTGTACGTCGTCGAGAACGGCAACGGGCTCCTCGCCGTCGACGGCGCCAGCGGCGAGGTCGAGTGGGAGGCCGAGGCCGACTGGGCCGGGCCGCAGGCGTTCATCGTCGCGCCCGTGATCGGCAGGAAGTACGCGTACGTGGGCACCGGCGGCCGCGACTGGGTACGGGCGGTCGACCTCGACGAGCACCGGACCGCCTGGTCGTACCGGGGACCCGAGGACAACGAGCGCCCCATGGTCCTCAAACAGGACGACGCCAAGGTCGTCCTCGTCGTCACCGCGGCCGAAGTGCGCGGGCTCCCCCTTCAGTAGGAACTTCCACCAGGAGTGGTACGTCCATGAAACCCCTCGGCACCGGAGACCCGCTGCGCCTCGGCCCGTACCGCCTCATCGGCGTGCTCGGCGCGGGCGGCATGGGCAAGGTGTACCTCGGCCGGGACTCCGCCGGCCGGCCGGCCGCGATCAAGGTGCTGCGGCCGGAGCTGGCCCACCAGTCGAACCTGGCGCAGCGCTTCGTCCGCGAGGCGCACGCCGCGCAGGCCGTGCAGAGCCCCGGCGTGGCGCGGGTGCTGGGCGCCGAGACGGAGGGCGGACGGCCGTGGATCGCCTGCGAGTTCCTCGCCGGCCCGACCCTCGCCGAGGCCGTCGAACGCTACGGGCCGCTGGACGGCACCGCGCTGCGCGCGGTCGGCGCGGCGCTGGCGAGCACGCTCGCCGACATCCACGCGGCCGGTCTCGTCCACCGCGACGTCAAGCCGCCCAACATCGTGCTGACCGCGGCCGGCCCGCGCATCATCGACTTCGGCATCGCCCGCCCGGAGCACGGCCTGACGCTCACCAGCACCGGCGAGGCCCCGGTCACGCCCGGCTACGGGCCGCCGGAGCAGGTGCTCGGGCAGCGCGTCGGCCCGCCCGCGGACGTCTTCGCGCTGGGCGCCGTGCTCACCCTGGCGGCGACGGGGCAGACCGCGTACCGGGGCAGCCATGTGGCGGCGGTGCAGTACGAGGTGGTGCACGGCGAGCCGCGGCTCGAAGGGCTGCCGCCCGACCTGTACCCGCTGATCGCCCCGTGCCTGGCCAAGGACCCCGCGTACCGCCCCACTCCGCCGCAGATCGCCGCCGCCCTCGCCCCGCCGCCCGGCGCCGAGGCGGTGTGGCGGCAGGGTCCGCTCGCCGAGGACATCGCGGGCCGGGAGCACGAGGCGGGCCGCCTCGCCGCGCTCCCCGCGGCCGGCGACACCCAGGTGCCCGGGCCGTCGCGGCGGCGGCTCCTCGTCGGCCTCGGCGCCGGCGGCGCGGAGGTGGCGGCGAGCGCGGGCACGGCCGCCTGGTGGTTCCTGGGCAAGGACGACGGCGGCACGACGACGCGGCCGAAGCGCGACCCGTGGGCCGCGCGCCGGCTGAACAGCTACAGCGCCGGCAGCGCCCCCGCGCCGCTCTGGGGCCCGGTCGGCGGGCTCAACTCGGATTCGCCGCTGGTGCTTCCGCTGCACCAGGTGCTGGTCGTGGCGATGGCCGACGGCAGCCTCGCGGGCCTGGACATACGCACGGGCAAGGAGAAGTGGCGGCAGGACTCCGCGGTGGCGGCGGCCGGCGCGGCGGCGCTCGACGCGAACACCTTCGCCGCCGCGGACGCCGAGGGGGCGCTGTACGGGCTGCGCGGCCGCGACCGGCGCGAGCAGTGGTCGGCGCCGGACGCGCGGGCCGCGGTCGTGCTCGCGGGGGACGCCGACGGGGCGTACGTGACGACGAAGGACGGCGAGCTGCGCGCCGTCGGCGCGGACGGCCGGGAGCGGTGGACGGTCGAGTCCCCCGTCGGGTCCAGTGTCGGCAAGCCCGCGTGGGCCACGACGGCGGGCGGCACGCTGGTGCTGTCCGGCTCGGACGGCAGGCTCGCGGTGGTGGACACGGGCAGCGGCGACACGGTGTGGGACACCCCGAAGCGCAGTTCGTACGCGCTGCCGTGCGCGGTCGGCGGGGGCTTCGTGTACGCGGGCGGGGACGGGCTGACGGCGTACGCGCTGAAGGGCGACGGCAAACCGGAGTGGAACGAGAAGCCGAAGGGCGAGTACATCTGGAGCGCGCCGGCGCTCGACGGAGACCTGCTCTTCGCCGTGAACGACCTCGTGCTCACCGCCATGAACACGAAGACGAGGGAGACCGAGTTCACGGCGAAAGCGCTGGCGGTCGCGCTGAAGTACCCGCCGGTGGTCCAGGGGAACTCGGTGTGGTGCGGGACGACGGAGAACATCGACCCCGACGCGCTGAAGGTCTACGACATCGGCAAGGGCAGGATGGCGTGGGACGACCGCCGCACGTCGCGCGAGCGGGACGACTGGACCATCGCCGCCGCGAACAACCGGGTGTTCGTCCTCTACACCGGGTCGCTGACGGCGAACCCGGTGTTCTGACCGGTCGCCGCCCGCGGGCTCGCGGGCGGGTGCCGCGCACGCCGGGGGCCGAAGTGCTGAACGGTGACACATCCGTTGCCGATTGCGACAGTCCGGCCTGCCGAGGGGCTCGGTCCTCCCCTTAGGGTGGGAGAGGCACACGGCACCGGGCAGGCGCCGGCACGACCGCCGTGGTGCGAGGGGATTCGGGAGGCACTGTGAGCAGCGATCGGGACGAGAACGGCGCGGGCCGGACCAGCCCCGATGTCGAGCGGGCCGGTACGGAGCCGGAGGGCGCGGGCGAGTTCACCACCGCCCCGGCGCCAGCCGCCTGGTACACGCAGGGGGTGCCGGCCAGCACCCCGCGACACGACGAGCAGGCGGGCACCGGCTCGTCCCACGCCGGCTCGGCGATGCCCCCGCTGCCGAACGGCTTCACCGCCGCCCACGCCGCGGCCCCCGGGCCGGTGCCGGACTCGATGACGCCGCCGCCGTTCCTGCTGACGCTGCCGGCGGGGGCGCCGCCGGCGGTCGCGGAGCCGGACGCCGGGAACGAGGCCGCGGACGACGGCGCGGACGACACCGCGGACGGCGGCGCGGACGACGACCGGGACGCGGCGTACGACGACGAGGACGACGGCCCCGCCCCGTTGACGGCGGCGTCGGACCCGGGCGCGGTGGCGTTCGCGGCGCTGCCGGTGGCCCCGGCCGTACCGGAAGCCGGGACGGACGGCGACGACGGCCCGCCCGCGGAGGAGGCCGCCGGTGCCGAGGCCCCGGCGGAGACCGGGGAGTTCACCTCGGCCCCCGCGAGCGCGCCGAGCTGGTACGGGGGCGCCGCCGCGGCGACGCCGGCGGCCACCGACGACGCGGACGCCGGGGAGGCGTCGGCGTACGACGAGCAGGACGCGGGGTCCGCCGGGCCGGAGCCGGACCCGGAGCCCGCCGGTGCGGCGGACGACGACGGCGGAACCGGCGCCGCGTGGTCCGCCACCTCCGGGACCCCCGGGGACGAGGACTCCGCCTCCGGCGCCGCGTGGCCCTCCCTCCCGGAGACGGCCCCCGACGCACGGGCGGACGGGGACGACGGGACGGGCGCGGCGGACGGGACCGCGGACGACGGCGCCCGGCCCGGCGACACCTGGTCGAGCGCCGGGTCGGACACGGGGTGGCCCTTCGCGTCCGCGAGCACGACGACCGACGACGAACCGTCCGCGGCGACCGACGCCGCGGACGAGGCAGCCGGGCCGGACGCGGCGTGGCCCGCCATGCCCGCCAGCGCGCCCACCGCCGAGCCGGAGGCGGAGGCGCCCGGCACCGGCCCGCAGGATGACGGCACCGCGCCGGCGGCAGCCTGGCCCGGCACGTCCGCCGAGGCGGCGCCGGACAGCGCCGGC